>DPBN01000234.1 GCA_003516955.1 Armatimonadota bacterium
CGGCCGCCGCGGTCTCCCCGATCTCCGCGGTCGCCTCCCGGACGGCCGCCGGTCGGCTTGGGAGCCACGGCGTTCTCGTTGTCGGCGAGCTTCGGGTGATCTTGCGGCACGCCGAGCGCCGTCAGGTTGATGCGACCGAGGCTGTCGATCTCGTGGACCACCACGTTCAGCTCGTCGCCGACCGAGACGACGTCATCGGGCCGGCGGATGCTGCGGGTGGTGAGCTGCTCGAGCGGAACCAGCCCTTCGCGACCCGGAATGAACTCGACCATCGCGCCGCGACCCATCAGCCGGCTGACCCGGCCCCGGAACTTCGTACCGATGGCGATGTCGTCGGTGAGCGCCCGAATCATCGCGATGGCTTCCTCGACGGCCTCGAGGTTCGGCGCGCCGATCAGCACGCGACCGTCCTGCTCGATGTCGATGCTCGTGCCGGTCGTGGTCGTGATCTTCTTGATGGTGGCGCCGCTCGGACCGATCACCAGGCCGATCTTCTCCGGGTTGATCTGGATCGTGATGATCTTCGGCGCATTGGGCGAGAGCTGCTCGCGAGGAGCGGCGATCTCGGCCTCGATCACGTCCAGAATCTGCAGCCGGGCCTTCTTAGCCTGGTGGAGCGCCTGAGCGAGGACCTCGTCCGGGATGCCCTCGAGCTTGGTGTCCAGCTGGAGTGCGGTGATGCCCTTCCGCGTGCCGGCGACCTTGAAGTCCATGTCGCCGCAGAAGTCCTCCATGCCTTGGATGTCGGTGAGGATCTTGTACCGCTGGCCGTCGGACATCAGCCCCATGGCGATGCCGGCGACGGGCGCCTTGATCTTGATGCCGGCGTCCATCAGCGCGAGGGTCGAGCCGCAGACGGAGGCCATCGACGTGCTTCCGTTGGACTCCAGCACCTCGCTAAGCAGGAGGATGGTGTAGGGGAAGTCGGGCTCCTCGACCGGAACGACCGGCTTGAGCGCGCGCTCGGCGAGGGCGCCGTGTCCGACCTCTCGGCGGCCTGGGCCGCGCAGGGGCCGCACCTCTCCCACGCTGTAGGGCGGGAAGTTGTAGAAGTGCATGAAGCGCTTCTCGGTGTCCAGCTCCAAGCCGTCGATGATTTGCGCCTCGTTGGGCAGGCCCAGCGTGCAGATCGTCATTACCTGCGTCTGGCCTCGGGTGAACAGTCCTGAGCCGTGCACCTTCGGCAACAGCCCGGCGCAAGCCTCGAGCGGGCGGATCTCGTCGAGGGCGCGACCGTCGGGTCGCCGGTCCTGCTCGAGGATCAGCCGCCGCACGGATCCCTTGACCACCTTGTCCACCGCCTCGGGCAGCTGGGCGACGGTCTCCGGATCGTCGGCGAACCGCTCGGCGTACTTGGCAACCAGCTCCTTGGAGAGATCGTCCAAGGCCGACTCGCGGGCGGCCTTGTCCGGGTTGCAGATGGCGGCCTCGATCTCCTCCCGGCACTCGCGGTCGATCGTCTCGGCGAGCTCGGGCGAAACGCGGAAGATGTGCCCCTCGCGCTTGGGCTTGCCCGCGATTTGCGCGAACTTCTCGAACTCGGTGCAGATCAGCTGGATCGCTTCGAAGGCGATCTTCAGCGCCTCGTGCATGTCCTCCTCGGACACCTCGTTCGCCCCCGCCTCCACCATGGAGATCGCGCCCTTGTGGCCGGCGACGATCAGGTCGAGGTCGGACCGCTCGATCTCCTCCATGGAGGGGAAGAGGATGAACCGGCCGTCGACGCGTCCGACGCGGACTCCGGCGATCGGCCCGTTGAACGGGACGTCCGATACGGCGAGCGCCGCGCCAGCGGCGTTGATGGCGAGGACGTCGGGCGGGCACTCCGGGTCCACGGCGAAAGGCATGGCGATCACCTGGACGTCGTTGCGCAGGCCCTTGGGGAACAGCGGTCGGATGGGGCGGTCGATCAGCCGGCTGACCAGGATCGCCTTCTCGCTCGGGCGCCCTCCCCGCTTGATGAAGCCTCCGGGAATCTTGCCGACGGAGTACTTGCGCTCTTCATAGTCGCAGACGAGCGGGAGAAAGTCGATGCCCTGGCGGGGCTCGGCGGACATGGTGGCCGTGCCGAGAACGACGGTCTCGCCCATTCCGAGCAGAACGGCGCCGCCCGCCTGACGGGCGACACGACCGGTTTCGACGCTGAGGGTCTTGCCCCCAACCTCGAAAGCGTGGGATTGAATCATACGTAGCCTCCTTAGCGAGGCTTGACTTCGCGGATGCTGAGTTTCTGGATCAGTTCGCGGTAGCGAGCGATGTCCCGAGAGCGCAGATACGCCTCAAGCCGCCGGCGCTTGCCAACGAGCATCATGAGCCCGCGCCGGCTGTGGAAATCCTTGCGGTTCTTCTTCAGGTGCTCCGTGATCTGCTGGATCCGGGCATGGAGAATCGCGATCTGGACCTCGGTCGAACCCGTGTCGGATTCGTTGGCGCGGTGCTCGGCGATGATCGAAGCTTTCAGGGTCTTCTCCAGCGGCATGCTTAAGTCAAGTGCCTCCAGTGTTCGCCCCGCTTCGGAGTTGCTTTGCCGCTCTATGCAGACACCCGTGGGAATCTCCATACAACGGCAACGACCGTCCGAAGCGAGACGATTCACTCTACCACAGTGGGAGCGCCGACGTCAACGGACCCAGCGGCGGCTACTCGGCGCGTGGAGCGACCTTGGAGGACCGGATCTCGGACTCGGTCGCGGCGGGCGTGCGTCCCCACGCGATGTCCATCAGCATCTGCTTGGCCTCGTCGGCCTTGCGCATGCGGCACAGCTCGGCCAGCCGGTCGAGGTCGCGGAGCAGCCAGCTCCGGTCGATGGCGGTGCCGGAGCGCACGACGTTGATCTTGCCGTGGGCGGTGGGGACGAGGTCCTCCGGGTCGTTGGCCAAGGCCTCGTGCAGCTTCTCGCCGGGCCTCGCGCCGGTGTACTCGATGCGGATGTCCTCGTCCGGCACGAGCCCGTGGAGGCGGATGATGTCGCGCACAAGGTCGTCGATGCGCACCGGGTCGCCCATGTCGAGAATGAAGATCTCGCCGCGCGTGCCCATCGCCCCGGCCTGCAGCACCAGCTGCACGGCTTCCGGAATGGTCATGAAGAACCGCGTCATCTCCGGGTGGGTCACCCGAACGGGGCCGCCACGGCGGATCTGCGCCTGGATCAACGGCACGAGGCTTCCCCTGCTGCCCAGAACGTTGCCGAACCGAACGGCCGCGAACTCCGTCTCGGAGGTCGCCCCGTAGGCGGACACGATCATCTCGCAGACGCGCTTGCTCGCGCCCATGACGCTCCGGGGGTTCACCGCCTTGTCGGTGGAGAGCATGATGAACTTCCGCACGCCGTACTTCACCGCCAGCTCGGCGAGCGTGCGGGTGGCGAGGGCGTTGTTCTCGATCGCCTCGATCGGGTTGCTCTCCATCAGCGGGACGTGCTTGTGCGCCGCCGCGTGGAAGACGACGGTCGGTCGGTACTTGGCGACGACCTCCTCAATCGCGGCGCGGTTGCGGATGTCGGCGACGACCGCCGTCGGGCGGAGCTGCGTGGTCTGGATCAGCTCCTGCTCGATCTCGTAAAGGCTGTTCTCGCCCCGGCCGACCAACACCAGGCTGGCTGGGTTGAGCCGAGCGACCTGACGGGCTAGCTCGCTTCCGATCGATCCGCCGCCCCCGGTGATCAGCACGTGCTCCCCCGTCAGGTAGCCCGCGATCTTCGCGAGGTCGATGGACACCGGCGGGCGCCGCAGCAGGTCCTGGATCTCGATCTCGCGCATCTGCGGCGTGAGCGCGGCGCCGCGGATCAGGTTGTCGATCGTGGGCACGATGCGCACCCTCGCGCTGGTGTTGCGAACCAGCTGGAAGATCCTCTTCACCTCCGAGCCGGGAACCTCGGCGCTGGCGACGATCACGTCGTGGATGTCCAGGCGCTCGATGGCGTCGGGCAGCTCGGCGATCGTCCCGACGACGGGCACCCCGCGGATCCGGAGGCGCTTGTGCGCGGGCTCGTCGTCCACGATCCCGACCACCACGAACCTGGAGTTCGGCTGGCGGTCGAGCTCGCGGATGAGCCGCTCGGCGTGGTCCCCGAACCGCACGATCAAGGCCCGATTCGGATGGCGCGTGGACGAACCCGCAGTCCTCGTCCTCCACGCCAGCGAGCGATGCACCACGCGCACGCCACAGAGGAGGCTGATCGTGTAGTAGGCGAACAGCACTGGGCCGAACGAGGCGTTGAGGGCCGTGTCATGGCGCACGAAAAAGTCGTAGACGCCCACCGCCACGCTGGCCAGAACGCACACCGCGATGATCTCGAGGAACTCCGTGAGGCTGACGTACCGCACGTCGACGCGATACAGCCCGCGCAGGGCCAGCACGCCGATCACCGCGGCGGACAGCCCCAGGGCGAGGACCAGACCGAAGGGCGAGCGGATCCAATGGTTGGGGTGCCCGGCGGTCAGGCCGAGAGCCAAGAAGAGGCTCGCGGAAACCATCAGACCATCGAGAAGCGCCGCCAGCAGCGCGAACCGACGTTGCCTCCTTAGGCTCGCTCCTCGCGAAGGCTGCGAAGTTCCACCCATCTCCCCGCCCCTTAGACCATTCTGCCCCGATTTTGTTCCCAACGGCACAACTTTCAATAGGCTTTGGCGAAGAGAACGCGTCGCGGGCTGGGCCTCCCGGTCAGAACGCAGGCCCCCGACTTGTCGTCGTCCGGGTGCAAGGGCTCCAGCGGGATGCAGCGGATGGTGGCCTTTGTGCGCTCGGCGATCTCGCGCTCCGTCTCGCGGGTGCCGTCCCAATGAGCCAGGACGAATCCGCCACCCCC
>DPBN01000283.1 GCA_003516955.1 Armatimonadota bacterium
GGCTGGCGGTTCGTCTGGTCGGGCACCGGCGAGCCGTTCTTCCACAACTCCACGACCGCCTACATGATGGCGGGGCTGAGCGACGCGCGGATCGACCAAGCGCTGGCGCGGCTGGCTGGCTACCGGATCGATAGGATCCGCGTGGCCCTCTGCCCATCCCGGCAGACCGACGGTGGACGCTGGCACGAGCCGCAGGTGAGGGAGAGGGACGACTTTACGTTCCGCTACGGACCCTGGCCTGCGCGGAACCCGGAGGATGCCCTTAGGCCGCAGTACGACGCGAGCCGATTCGATCTGGCCCACTGGCGCAAGTTCGAACGGCTGCTGCGGAGGGCGGAAGCGCTCGGCATCGCCGTGCAGGTGGTGTTCTTCGTGGACGGGCAGGAGCCGCAGAACTACCCGTTCGACCGAGATCGCGCGGGAGACGACCCTCTGGAGGAGCGCTACTACCGCTACGCCGTGGATCGGCTGGGCGCTCTGCCCAACGTGGAGTGGTGCGTGACGAACGAGTGGGCGCTCTACCGACCGGACGAGTGGGTGGAGGCCGTGAGCTCGCGCCTCGCCGAGTACGACCCCTACGGCCACCTGCTGAGCGTCCACGGGCACGGGCACTTCCCGTTTCGCTCGAGCCCCTGGTGCACGCACGCGCTGTTCCAGTGCTGGGATGAGCACGGCTCCCATCCGTTCCTGCTGCGGTCGCGTCGCGAGCAGGACGCCACGGGGAAGGCCAAGCCGCAGGTGAACGAGGAGTTCGGCTACGAGGACCACTACGCCGAGTGGGGGGAGGGAAGAAAGCCCCCCGCCCGCGACGCGAACTCACGGATACGGCTGGCATGGGAGATGCGGATGGCCGGCGCCTTCTGCACCACGGGCGAGTCGGCTGCCGACGGCCTCGGCGGGTGGATCAACGGGCTGCGCGAGGGCGAGAGCCGTCTGCTGCAGGGCCACCTGTGGATGCGAGAGTTCTTCGAGACGATGGACTGGTCGGCCATGGCGCCGGCCGAGGCCTCCGGACACGGCTACGCCCTGGCGAACTCCCATGGCGAATGCGCCGTGTACGGCTTTGCGGAGGGCTGGACCGCCGTGCCTCTGCCGCACGCCGGACCTTGGGACGTGGACCGCTTCAGCCCTTGGACCGGCGAGTGGTCGGCGGTGCACCGGGGGGCGATGCTGGAGCGCGACCCTTGGACGGGCCCCGGAGCGATCCTTCCGACCCTGCACGGCGGCCGCCCGGTGGCCTACCGGATCCGCCCCGCCGCCCGGTCCTGACGATCGCCGAAGGGCCGGGGTCGGTTGGTCCCACGGCGGTAAACTGGTTGCGCAAGGCGTGGCTAGGACCACGAAGCGCGCACCGAACATGACCGAGATCGCCTGGCAGCAGCTGCTCAAACCCTATCGAACCCCCGACGCCCGCAGGGCGTGGACCCAGATCCTCAACACCATCCCGCCGTTCCTCCTTCTTTGGGTCGCGACGCTGTTCTGCGCCTCTCGGGGATGGTGGCTGCCGATGGTCGCAACCGGCTTGGCGGCCGCCGGCTTCATGATCCGCACGTTCATCCTCTTCCACGACGCGGGACACGGCTCGTTCTTCCCATCCAAGCGCGCGAACGAGATCTTCGGCTTCTGGGCCGGCGCGCTGGCCTTCACCCCGAGCCACCAGTGGTGGCACAGCCACGCCATCCACCATGGGTCGGCGGGCAACCTGGACCGGCGGGGCACCGGCGACGTCCTGACCCTCACGGTGCGGGAGTACCTCGCCTTGCCGTGGTGGAAGAAGGTCGGCTACCGGATCATGCGGAACCCGCTCTTCCTGTTCACCGTGGGACCGCTCTTCGTGTTCGGCATCGCCTACCGTTTCCCGACGCGCTCGGACGGGCCGAAGGAGCGCCGCAGCGTGCTGCTCACGGATCTCTTTCTGCTGGCGTGGGGCGTCGGGTGGAGCCTGCTGTTCGGCTGGAAGGCCTACCTGGTGGCCCAGCTGCTGGTCCTGCTGGTGGCCACGGCCTCGGGCGTGTGGCTGTTCTATGTTCAGCACAACTTCCCGGGGACCTACTGGGAGCACAAGGACCGCTGGAGCTACTACGAGGCCGCGCTGGACGGGAGCTCGTTCTACAAGCTGCCCAAGTGGCTCGACTGGATCACCGGGCACATCGGCTACCACCACATCCACCACCTGAGCAGCCGCGTGCCGAACTACAACCTGGTTCGGTGCCACGAAGAGCTGCCGGAGCTGCACGTGAAGCCGATGACCCTTCGGGACAGCCTAAAGTGTCTGAGCATCCGGCTGTGGGACGAGGACACCGGCCAGATGGTGGGCTGGGAAGCTCTGAAGCGCCACCGGTCTCCGAGCTCCGGCGCCTCCTCCCAGCGCGCTTGACGCCCTCCGGTCCTCGGGCGCGCGCCCGTGGTTGCGAACCTCCCTCGTCCCTCTCTGAGGGAGGAGGGTGTTCCTCGGCTCCGCTGGTCAGGGGCCTCGAGCATGCGGTTCGTGGCTTCTGCATTGCGAGCACCCTCTGCGGGTAGCCCGGCGACGTCCGCGCCGCCTCGGACCACGATCCTTCTCCCGCAGGGCGGGAGGGGGAGGCTGAACCCACCTCCTAACTCACCGAGGGAGGAGAGTTGGGATGGAGGGTGTGGGCTTAGAACCCGCAATCCTCTCGGGCGGAAGGCGGCTGCTCGGTCGCGGACGGGCCGACCAGGGCCCTGGGAGCTTTCGGCGCCAGCTGCGTTGGTGGTTGCCAACCGCCCTCCCCCTCGATCCCTCTCCTCCCTCGCTGAGGGAGGAGGGTTGGGG
>DPBN01000397.1 GCA_003516955.1 Armatimonadota bacterium
CCGGGCGTCGCCCCCGGAGCGCCGAGCTTGGGCACCGCGAGCTGCGTCCCGTCCTCCAGCTTGGCGGCGAGGTTGAGAGCGGCCTGGTCCGCGTCCTTCAGAAAGCCCCCGGCGGCCCGGATCGCATGCTCGACGCGGCTGCCGGGCTGAAGCCGGTAGACCCCCGGCTTGGCTACCCGTCCCACGACGTGCACCACGACCTCCGGCTCGGGCGCGGGCGAAGCGGCCGTCGAGACGGCCTCGGTTGGCGGCGGCTGCGAGCTGGACTCCGCGGGGACGAGCGACGGAGGAGCGCTCCGCGGCGGGGCCGAGCTGCGCACCACGATCTCGGCCGGTCGCCGGAGGTTCCTTCCGCCGAGGAACCCGACCAGGAACAGCACCAAACCCGCCAACACCGCTGCGCCCCAAGGGCGCGCCGCCTCGCCCCAACCCGTAGAAGCCACGACTTTATTCTAGTCCGGGTTGCGGCTACTGGAACCGAGATAGTCGGCGAGCCGTTGCAGACGTTCGTGCAACTCGTCGACCGGCAGGCCGATCACGTTGTCGACCGGACCGTCCACACGCTCGACCCAACGGGATGCGCCACCCTGGATGGCGTAGGCGCCGGCCTTGTCCATCGGCTCGCCCGAACGGACGTAGTCCCGGATCTCGTCCTCGGAGACTGGCCGGAACCAGACTGTCGAGGTGACGCTGAACGCCTCTCTGCCCCACGGCGTGGCGAGGGCGACTCCCGTGATCACCTGGTGCGCCCGTCCCGACAGGGTTCTCAGCATCCTGGCGGCATCCTCCGCATCGACGGGCTTGGCCAGCTGGACGTAGCACCCGGGGCGCTCCTCGTACGCAACGACCGTGTCTCCCGCGATGACCACCGCCCCGGGGTGCCGTGGTTGGACCTCCAGCGCCTTGGCGAGCGACAGGTTCTCGGCGGTCTGCCAAGGGTCGCGGGCCACCAGGGCGGCCTCATCCAAACGGGCCGGGTCGACGGCGAACTCGGGCACGATGCGGGAGAGCAGCTGCACGCGTCTCGGCGAGGCGCTGGCGAGAACGATCGGGAAGGGCCATTCGGGCACGGGGCCATTTTGACGCTTCAGCGCGGGGCGGGTCCGCTCGGTCACAATGGGGTCAGACATGAGAGTGCCCTTCGTCGACGTTCGGTCCCAGTACGCCGAGGTTCGCGGGACGCTGGACCCCTGGGTGAGCGAGATCCTCGAGACAGGCGCCTACGTTCTGGGCAAGCACAACCGCGCGCTGGAGGAGGAGGTCGCCCGCTGGCACGGCGTGAGGCACGGGATCGCCGTCAACAGCGGTACCGACGCGCTGCGCATCATGCTCGACGCGGCGGGAGTCGGGCAGGGGGACGAGGTGATCACCACGGCGTTCACGTTCGTCGCCAGCGTGGAGGTCATCCTGCAGGCGGGCGCGAGGCCGGTGTTCGTCGACATCGAAGCCGCGGGGTTCATGCTGGACCCGAGTCTGGTCGAGCGCGCCATCACCGAGCGGACGAAGGCGATCATGCCCGTGCACCTCTTCGGACAGCTCGCGGACGTGGAGGCGCTGGTGCAGACCGCCCAGTCGCACAACCTGCTGCTGCTGGAGGACGCTGCCCAGGCGATCGACAGCTCCCACAACGGGGTGTTCGCAGGGAACTTCGGCGCCGCCGCGGGGCTGAGCTTCTACGTGACCAAGAACCTCGGCGCGGCTGGGGACGCCGGCATGATCCTCACGAACGACGACGAGATCGCGGAGAAGTCGCGCTCGATGCGCGTGCACGGCATGGGTCGGGAGCGCTACTACTACGACTACGTGGGCTACACCTCGCGGATGGACGAGCTGCAGGCGGCGGTGCTCCGGGCGAAGCTGGCCCGCCTTCGGGAGTGGAACGCGCGGCGGGCCGAGCTGGCGGCGATCTACACCGAGGAGCTCCAAGGCACGCCGGTGCGCACCCCCCAGGTTCTTCCGGGCAACAACCACACGTGGCACCAGTACAGCGTCGTCGCGCCGAAGCGGGACGAGTTGCAGGCCTTTCTGAAGGAGAACGGCGTGGACTCCATGGTCTACTACCCCGTGCCCCTGCACTTCCACAAGCCGTACCGCCACCTCGCGGCGGGCCCCGGCAGTCTCCCGGTGACCGAGGAGATCGCGGCGTCCATCCTCAGCCTGCCGGTTCACCCGCATCTGAGCGACGACCAGGTCCGCTACGCCGCCGGGAAGGTCCGCGAGTTCTACGGGGCCTGAGGAGCAGCGGGGCTATAATGGGGCCGTGCTGAAGACGCACATCGTCACCGACGCCGACTGGGCGGAGAGGCTGCGGGCGCCGTGGAGCGAGCTGGTCGCTTCGGCACGGGACGCCACTCCCTTCCAGACTTGGGAGTGGCAGAGCCTGTGGTGGCGATGGTTCGGCGGGCGCAAAAGGCCGTGGATCGTGGCCCTGTTCGAGGGTGGCGACCTCGTCGGCCTGGCGCCCTGTTGCGTCACCCGGGGACCTTGGAAGGCGCTCCGGTGGATCGGCACCGGCGCCTCCGACTACCTTCAGCCGATCGCGCGGCCCGGGTACGAATCCGAGGTCGCCTTCGCCCTTTGGGACGCCGTTCGGGACGCGGAGTCCTTCGACCTAACGGACCTGCACCAGCTTCGGGAGACGCAGCCGCTGGCCTCCGTGGCCTCGGGCGGAACCCTGATCGAGCAGGCTAGGTGTCTCGTGCTCGATCTCCCCGGGTCGTTCGACGAGTACCTCGCCGGGCTGAGCAAGAGCCTGAGGTACGACGTGCGGCGCTTGGAGCGCGCGGAGTTCGCCGAGGGCCGGGCCCGGGTGCGCTTCGTGGACACCGACGAGGTCCAGGCGGGCATGGACGTGCTGCTGGCCACCCACAGCAAGCGCTGGAGGGACCGCGGCCTGCCCGGCGCGTTCGTCGGCAAGCGGATCCGAGGGTTCCATCGGGAGTGGGCCGAGAGCGCCAGCCGGCAGGGGTGGCTCTGGCTGGGAGTGCTGGAGCTGGACGGCGCTCCGAAGGGTGCGATCTACGCCATGGCGTTAGGTCGAAGCTGCTACTTCTACCAGTGCGGATTCGACCCGGAGGCCAAGAGCCTTTCGCCGGGCACGCTCCTGGTGGCCTCGACGATCCGCCGGGCGATCGGCGAGGGCCTGAGCACGTTCGACTTCCTGCGCGGCGACGAGCCCTATAAGCGGCGGTGGAAGCCGCAGCACGTGCACGCCAACGTCCGGTGGCTCTGGCCGAAGTCCGGCCTCGCCGGGGCCTTGGCGCGCAGCTGGAACCGGGCGGGCTGGCGCATCGAATCGAAGCTCAGGGAGCGTCTGGAAGGGCGCGGTTTGGTGGGATGAGCGCGTCGAAGTCGGAGCCGCACCCAGACCCTTCAGGGCGCCCCCCGGACCAGCGTCCCAAGGTCGCCGCGATTCTGCCCGCCTACAACGAGGCGGAGAGGATCGGCGGGGTTCTCCGGGCCGTGGTGGCCTCGCGCCTGGTGGACGACGTCATCGTGGTGGACGACTGCTCCACGGATCGAACGGCGGAGGTTGCGGGTCAGTTCGATCGTGTCCGGGTCGTGCGTCTTCCGAGGAACCTGGGCAAGGGCGGGGCGATGTCCGCGGGGGTTTCCTCCACCGACGCGGAGCTGCTGGTGTTCGTCGACGCGGACCTCGTCGGCTTTCAGACGCACCACCTGGACGCGATCATCACTCCGGTGCTCCGCGGGGAGTGCGACATGTGCGTGGGGGTCTTCCGAGGCGGACGGTTCTGGAGCGACACCGCCCAGTGGATCAGCCCGTACATCAGCGGCCAGCGCGCGCTGTGGCGCCGGATCTTCGAGGCCGTCCCCATGATGCCCGAGCTGCGCATGGGCGCGGAGGTCGCTCTGAACACCGCCGCGCGGAGGCAGAAGGCCGTCGTCCGCCGCGTGATCCTCCACGGCGTGAGCAACACGTTCAAGGAGCACAAGATGGGGCTGGTCAAGGGCGCGGCGGCGCGGGCGAGGATGTACAGCGAGATCGGCCGGGCCATGGTCCGCATCCGCAGGAGGTATCCAAGGCGTGTTTGGCGTCGCAAGGGTGTTTAGCCTTCTGGTTTCGCTGTGGGTCGCCGGTTGCGCGCCTGCCGTCGCCAAGCCCCACCCGGACGCGGACCGCGTCCTGGTGGTGGTGAACACGCTGAGTTCGGACAGCGTGGAGCTCGGGCGGTACTACTCGCTCCGACGCGGCGTGCCTGCGGAGCACACCCTCGGCGTGAGCTTGCCGGTGCGCGACGAGGTCGGATCGGACGAGTTTCGCACCAAGCTGCTGGACCCTGTGCGGGCGAAGATCAAGTCCCTGGACAAGCGGATCGACTTCATCGTGCTCACGCGGGGCGTGCCGATCCGAATCCGCGAGGGAGGCTACTCGGTCGACGGACGGCTGGCGGCGATGGACCTGCCCGTGCTGTCCATCACCAAGCCCGAGCCGGAGAACATCCAGCGCTCGATCAACCCGTACTTCGCCAAGAACGAGAGGTTCGACTCCTCGCGCTACGGCTTCTATCTGGTGACTCGGCTGGACGGCTGGGACCTGGCGACGTGCAAGAAGCTGGTGGACAACGCCGTGAACGCGCGCCCGTTGAAGGGTCTGTTCTTCTTCGACGAGGCGGACAACCGCCGGTCGGGCGGCTACGGGGCGCTCCAGGAGCTGATGGGCAAGGCCAAGGAGATTCTGGAGCAGAAGGGGTTCCGGGCCCAGCTCGAGACCACCGGCAAGTTCGTCGCGCCGAGCGAGCCGCTGATGGGCTATGTGAGCTGGGGAAGCAACGACGGCGCGTTCGACAAGGCCGCCTACCATCGGCTGCGGTTCCACCCCGGCGCGATCGCGGAAACGTTCGTCTCCACGAGCGGCTACACCTTCTCCAAGAAGGAAGACCACTGGCAGAGCCTGGTCACCGACCTGATCGCGCAGGGCGTGACCGGGATCAAGGGCTACGTGAGCGAGCCGTTCACCTTCGCGCTTGCGCGCCCGGACATCCTGTTCGATCGCTACACGTCCGGATTCAACCTGGCCGAGAGCTTCTACATGGCGTCGCCGGTGCTCAAATGGAAGGACATCGTGATCGGCGACCCGCTGTGCGCCCCTTACCGCGAGCTGTGACCTACATCCGCTCGGGAGCCGAGACCCCCAGCAGACCCACCGCCCCCCGCAGGCCCAGGGCGGCCGCGGCGCACAGAGCCAGCCTGGCCCTTGTGAGCCGGGGTTCTTCGGGCTGGATCACCCGGCACGTGTCGTAGAACCCGTGGTACAGCCTCGCGAGCTCGACGGCGTACGTGGTGAGTCGATGCACGCCGAAGTCGTCGGCGCATCGCCGAACCTCGTAGGGAAG
>DPBN01000398.1 GCA_003516955.1 Armatimonadota bacterium
CCGGACGCCGACGCGCCAGTACAGGCGGGTTGCGCCGGCGAACAGCCCCGTGACCGGCACGCCGTCCACGGTGAGCGTCGCAGGCGAGAGCTTGTTGTCGATGAACTTGGCCACGGTGACCGTGCGGCTCTTCGGGAAGAGCAGCGAGTCGCTGATCTGCACGACGTACTCGCACGTGACTCCGGCGAACGTCGGCGCCGCTTGGAACGTGAACGTGACCGATGCCGGGTTGTTCACGGTGCTTCCCGCGGCGGGCGACACCGTGACGGGCACGGCGAACGGAGTCGCGGTACCCTTGGTGCCCACCTTCGACGAGCCGAAGTAGCAGTAGGTCGAGTCGGTGTCCGCACCCGGGACGTCGATCGACAGCAGTTTGTAGATCAGCTTGACCTGGTAGCGGTAGGGCCGGCCGGAGACGAGGCCCGCCACATCCTCGGCGTCCGTGGTCTCACGGTCGGTCACGTCGCAGGCCCGTCCGCCCACCGTCTGGATGTCCTGGTAGGTGACCGTGCGCACGTCCGCCGTGTCGACGGCGAAGATTTGGTTGCCGGGAACCACGAGGACCGGCGAGGTCGTGACGTCGTCGCGCCAGATCTGCCACTCGTCGCGGATCTCGTTGCCCTTCGTCAGCAGGTCCGGGGTCCAGCTGAGCTTGATGGCCGGCTGACCGCCCACGCCCTCGTTGGTCGCCTCGGCGACGAAGTCGGACACGAGCGCGCTGTTGCTGGCGCGGCCCTGGCCGAGCAGCACGAGAGCGAGACCGAGAACGGCCGCGACGGTGAGCAGCCCGCTGTTCGGGCTGCGGGGGGCGGCCTTCTTGACCTGCACGCCGCCGCTGGGCGAGAACTTGTCGCTGACCTGCTTCGGCGTGAAGATCACGCGGACCTTGTCGCCGGGCTGCAGGCCGCGGGTGGTGCGGACGAGCTTGACCGTAGAGCTGTCCGGCTCGACCTCGGTGACGAGACCGACGCCCACCTGCTCGCGCCCTCGGAGGATGATGACCTCCTGACCCACCGCGAATCCGCTCCGGGAGCCCTGGTTGACCAGCGCCTGGTCGGTCGTGGTGTTGAGGATCGTGCCGCGCGGGAGGTCCTTGGAGATGATCTCCGTGACGCCCTGCGTCGCTCCGATCGCCAGCGCGTCGGCCAGCAGCGTTTCCTCCCCGGTGTCGGGCGGACGGACCGTGGAGCTGGCCACGAACGACGCGCCGTTGACGGCGAGGCCCGAGGCCACATCGGTGACGACCACCCGCAGGATGACGTCCGCCCGCTTGCCCTTGCCCTCGTTGACGATGCGCCAGTTCAGGATGTCGCCGGTCACGAGGTTCGACGCCCCGATCTCTTGGCCGAGCCGGATGAGGCTGATGCGCTGCGTGACCGGGGGCTGCAGGTTGAGCGTGGTCAGCGCGCGGCTGATGGTCTCCGCGGGGATGATCTCGTAGCGGCCGGTCTTGCCCAGCTCGCTGCGGAACGCCTCCGCGGCCGTCGCCCCGAGGTTCTCCGGACCCTTGCCGCTGGCGTTGTTGAACTCCAACACCGCCCAGGTCGGATTGCTCTGGATCTGGGCTTCGGCGCGCTGCGCCGCCACCACCGCTAGAGCCGGGATCAGAAGTGCGGCGAGCGCCGTCCGGCCGATGCGCCTGCCGATCGATAGTTGTTTGAACCGCCTCACAATGACGCGTCCTCCTTAGTCAGTCCTCTGCTTCGCCTGGGTTCCATCCAAGCGTCCCCAAGCCGAGGCCGCGCGGAGTACCGCCCCGCAACGGTTTCCCCTCGTCCCAAGGTGCTTGCACGATACCCGATTTCACCGCGCGCAACGGAATTCGAAGGACAAAGGCCGAGAAATCCCGCCCGCGAGGCCTCCGCAGTATAGCACGCGTCCCGCCGATCAACCGGCGCCGGCGAACTCCCGCGAGGCCAGCTCGGCTACAAACGCTTGGACGTCGGATTCCGGGCGGTTCGTTCGGATCACCGCGTCCGCGAAGGGGATCTTGGCGCGGGTGGGGAGCTGCGTCGCCATCAGGCGGCGCGCCTCCGCCTTGGACCCCAGGCGCTGCGCGAGCCTGCGCAGCTGCTCCTCGGGGCCGCAGGTTACCACCCACACCCGATCGAAGCGGCCCTGCAGGCAGGCCTCGACCAGAAGGGGCACCTCGACGAAGGAGGCCTCGAGCTGGTCCAGCCTCTCGAGGATCCTAGGGTGGGTGATGCGGTTCAGCGTCCGTCGGAAGTCCGGGTCCAGCGCGAGGCGGTCGCGGACCTGCTGGCGCGAGACCGGCGCCTCGCAACCGAGCGCGAGAGCCAGCGCCCGCTGGACCGGCTCCTCCTCGAACACCTCCCGCGCGGCCTCGTCCGCGTTCGCCACGGCGTAACCCAGCTCGCGCAGGTAGCCGCAGACGGTGGACTTGCCCTCGCAGATGCCCCCCGTGATCGCGATCCTTCTCTTGGGTGCTTGCGCCGCCATGGCTCAGGGTTCGGAAGACCGAACGGCGGAGTCCCGTGGTCGGGTCCCCGCCGTTCGAAGTCCGCGCGTGGCGCGGGCGCTCAGGCCTCGTCGACGGAGGAGTCCTCGGTGGGTTCCGTGGCGGTTTCGGCCTCCGGCTCCTCGTCCTCGGCGTCGTCCGCGACGGGCCGCAGAGAGACCTTCAGGCCGCGCAGGCGCTCCGCGATGGTGGCGCCGGTGCCGGAGAACGTCCGGCGGCTGGCGAGCTCCTCGTCGATCTCGTCCTCGTCGGTCCTGCGGCCCCGACCCTTGGCGCCGGGGCGCCGCTTGCCGCGCTTGCGGTCGTCGTCCTCGAAGGACCCGCCGCCCTCGGAGCCGCTGCGCTGCACGCCGCCCTCGCCGAGCGCCTGGCGGACGCTCAGCACCATCCTCCGCTCCTCCGGTCGCAGATCGATCACCACGACCTCGACCGTGTCGCCCTCGTTAACCACGTCCTGCGGATGGCGCACGCGCCGGGCCGAGAGCTCGGAGACCGGGATGAACGCCTCGGCGCCCTCCGGCAGCCGCACGAACGAGCCGTTGGGCACGTTGCGGCCGATCGTGCACGTGAACTTCTGGCCGATCCGGTAGTTCTCGCGCACCAGCTTCCACGGGTCGGGAAGAACGTCGCGGTAGCTCAGGCTGATCTTGTTGGTCTCGGGGTCCAGCCGAAGGACCTTGACCTCGATCTCCTGGCCCTCCTTCAGGACGTCCTTCGGGTGGTTGATGCGCATCCAGCTCATCTCGCTGATGTGCAGGAGGCCGTCCACACCGCCCAGATCCACGAACGCGCCGTAGTCGGTGAGCCGGCGCACGACGCCCTTGAGGACCGCGCCGACGTGCACGTCCTGGAACAGCTTCTCCCGGGCCTCGTTCCGCTTCTCCTCCTCGGCAAGGCGGTTGGAGAGCACCACCTTGCGGCGGTCGCGGTCGATCTCGAGGATCTTGAAGTCGAGCGACTCGCCCACGAAGCGGTCGATGTTGCGCAGGCGGCCGTTGCCCACGTGCGATCCGGGCACGAACCCGCGCACGCCGACGTCCACCACCAAGCCGCCCTTGACGCGGTCCACCACCAAGGCCTTCACCGTGCGGTTCTCCTGGTGCGCGCGCTCGATCTCGTCCCAGACCAGCTCGAAGTCGGCCATCTTCTTGGAGACGACGGCTCCCTCGGACGCTCCCTCGGGCTTCACCACGACGACCTTGATCACGTCGCCCACCTGGACCTGCTCGAGGGCCGCCTGGGGGTCGCCCTGGGCCAGCTCGCTCAGCGGCACGACGCCCTCCAGCTTCGTGCCGAGGTCGACGAACACGCGGTCGGACTCGACCTGGACCACGCGCGCCTCGACCGTGTCGCCTTTGGAGAGCCTTCGCATGCCCTCGCCCGGCTCCTGCTGCTCGAGCTTGCGCATCTCCTCCTCGAAGAGCGCCTTGCCCTCCTCGGGAGTCTCCTGGACGGTCGTCTGGGCTGGTGCGTCGGCCGAAGGGAGGTCCTCCGGCGCAGCCGGGACCTCGGACTGGTTGGCGCCCGTCGCCGCGGCCTCTTCCGGCTCGGGGATGGGCGGGATCTTGTCGTCGTTCATCATGATGAGTGCTCGCAGAGGGCGCTGCAACGCCCGTTCGCGGGTCACTTTACCCGATTTCGACGCATGCAAGGCCTGTCCGCTCGG
>DPBN01000395.1 GCA_003516955.1 Armatimonadota bacterium
TCTCGCGGCGGCTGGCCGCCCTTTGCCGGCTGGCTGCGCTGAACAAGGTCGAGGGCCGGGGACCATTTCGGGTGGACGAGGCGGCGGTCCACGCTGGATGCGGGGAGCAGGCCGAGCCGGCGCGGCACCGCCCACAAAGGGACTTGGTGGGGGTTGCCAACGCGCTCGTGGTGTCGGAGTCGGGTGGCGCGGTGCTGCCGATCGAGGTGTCGCTGGTCGAGCCGTCGGGGCCCGCTTGGGAACTGGTTCTCACCGGGAACCTGGGGGCCGTCATGCGGGAGAGCGCGCAGACGGCTCTCACCTACGTGCGGTCGATCCGGCGGGAACTGGGAGTGCCTCTGCCATTGGGGCAGGACGTGCACGTCCACGCCCCGGAGGGAGCGATCCCGAAGGACGGCCCGAGCGCGGGCTTGGCGATCGTGGCGGCGCTTGTGTCAGCATGGACGGGCAGGCCTGTCGACTGCCGCGTCGCCCTCACGGGAGAGGTGACCCTGCGGGGCAGAGTCCTGCCGGTCGGCGGGTTGCGGGAGAAGCTCCTCGCCGTTCAGCGCGCGGGTTTGGGGGCAGCCGTGGTTCCGGAGGCGAACCGGGCCGACGCTGCCAGACTGCCGGAGTCTCTGCGGCGAGCCATCGAGATTCGCTTCGTTTCGGACGCGACCGAGGCGCTGGAGGCCGTCTTGGGCCCCTGGGCCGAGTCGTAACGGTCTTTCGGCACGGTTTGTGCGGCCGAGGCGGTAAGGATCGAAACTTCCGCCCGGCAGGGGAGTCCAATTCATGGGAGCGTGCAGAACGCGATGAAAAGATGGTTCAGGAGTCTGGCGTCCATCGCGGCGCTGGCGGCCCTGACCGCGTGGGCCGAGGCGCCGGGCGACCTTCTGCGGGTCGGCCAGTCCGTGGCGGACGCGCTCGCCTCGGCTGCAGGCACGCCGCACGCCTTCGTGGCCGAGGGTCTGCTTCGTAGCCCCGCGCAGAAGGACAACTTGGCCTCGGCTCTGTTGTATCCCTCGGATGAGGTTGTGGTGGTGGCGCTGAAGGGTTCCCAGGTGCGCCAGGCCTTGGAGCGCGCGGCCTCGCTCTATCCGAAGGCCAATCCCAGCTTCCTCTATCTGTCCGGCTTCGAGGCGACGGTGGACCCGGGCAAGGATCCGGGATCCCGCGTGGTCGCCGTGCAGGCCGCGGGTAGCAAGCTCGAAGACGACAAGACCTACGAGATCGCGATGCCCTCCTCGCTCGGTCGCGGCGGTCTGGGATACTTCAAGGTATGGGACAAGTCCAAGATCGTCCGCACCCTGCCGAACGTGACCGTCGAGGACGTGTTGCGAGGCAAGCCGGTCGGGTCCTCCGAGCCGCGCTGGCTGGAGCGCTGATCGCAGCACCCGGGTTTGCGCTCTCGCAGGCTCTGCCCGAGAGTCGCTTCGACGCGCAGAAGGCTTGGGTGGCTCTGCTCAAGCAGGTCGGGTTCGGACCGAGGGTTCCGGGCACAGCCGCGCACACGAAGTGCGCCGAGTGGCTGGTGGAGGAGCTCCGCCAGACCTGCGAGAGCGTCCGGTTCCAGCCGTTCGAGCACCGGTGGTCGGTGGACGGTCGGACGTACCGCATGGCCAACATCCTCGCCGAGCAGAACTGGAAGGACGCCAAGGTGCGGGTGGTCGTGCTCGCGCACTGGGACTCAAGACCGTTTGCCGACCAAGATCCGGATCCGGCGAACCGAAGGAAGCCGGTCCTAGGCGCCAGCGACGGGGCGAGTGGCGTCGCGGTGGTTCTGGAGCTCGCAAGGGTTCTCAAAGGCCGGCTGAAGGACGTGGGCGTGCTGTATCTGCTCACCGACGGCGAAGACCTCGGACCGGGGATCGAGGAGATGCTGCTGGGCGCGAGGCATTTCGCCAAGAATCTGCCGTCGCCTAGGCCGGACTACGGGGTTCTCCTCGACATGATCGGGGACAAGGACCTTCGGGTGCCGATCGAGCGGTATTCGTATTCCCAGGCGCCAGGGCTGGTGAACGAGCTGTACGCCTTGGCGGCTAGGGCCGGACTCGGGAAAGCGTTCCCGAAGGAGCTCGGGGAGTGGATCATCGACGACCATGTGCCGCTGAACGAGGCGGGAGTGCCGACGATCGACCTCATCGATTTCACGTACGAGCCGTGGCACACGGTCCGCGACACCGCCGAGCAGTGCTCGCCAGAGTCTCTCGGCAAGGTGGGGCGGCTGATGGAGCTGTGGCTGCTCCGGGAGCCGGCCTACCGGCCTCCCAAGAACCGTTGACCCCGGCGCGCGTAAGATAGATTCATGGTCACACCGTTCGACTGGCAGGAGAGCATCGGCCATCGAGTCCAGTACGTCGAGAACAAGCTGGCGCAAGGGTTGCCGGTGATCTGCGCGAGCGCGGCGGACGGCATCGCGATCGTCGCATGGCGCCGAAACGCGCGAAAGGTGTTCGAGATCTACGACCGCTTGGCCATGGCGGCGATCGGGCAGCAGTCGGACGTCGAGGCCATTCGGTCCGCCGCCGTGGAGTTCGCGCATCGCGAGGGTTTCGCTCGGAGCGAGAGCGACGTGACCTTGGAGCGTGTCGCCGCCACGCTCAGCCAGCCGATCAAGCGGGCTTTCGGCGACCTGACCGTGGCGCCGTTCGTGGTCCGCGCGCTCTTCGCGCAGGTGGGCGAGGACGCGGCCACGGACCGGTTGCTGGTGCTCGGATTCGATGGCGACTACTCCTATCGGGACCGGAGCGCGGCGCTGGCGGGCGACGCCGAGACGGAGGCGCGGCTCTCAGACGCTCTCGCGGGTGTGGATTGGAC
>DPBN01000336.1 GCA_003516955.1 Armatimonadota bacterium
CCTGAACAGCTTCATCCGCCACGCGGACTCCGTCAAGATCGCCAACCTCGCGCAGATCGTCAACGTGATCGCGCCGATTCTCACCGACGGCGACCGGATGGTGCGCCAGACGATCTTCCACCCGATCGCGATGATGGCCAAGCGCCGGAACGGCGTCTCTCTGCGCACCTCCATCGAGGGTCCCGTGTACGAGTCGAAGGACTACGGCTCTGTGCCGTACGTGGACGCCAGCGCGATCCTGAACGGCAACCAGCTCAGCGTGTTCGCGGTCAACCGAAGCGTGGATCGCCCGCTGGAGCTCGCCGTGAGAGTGGGGGACCGCTCGGTCGCCGAGGTGCTGTCGGCGGAGATCGTCGCGGGTTCCGACCCGAAGGAGGCCAACACCTTCGACGATCCGGACCGCATCGCGGCGCGGCCGTTCGAGGGCGCGTGCGCGAAGAGCGGAGCGGCGCTGTTCGCGATGCCGCCGCTCTCGTTCGTGGCGGCCACGCTGCGCCTGGACTGATCACGCGTCGGCCAAGTTGCCGCCGGGCGGGTTCTCGGGCCGCCACGGGTTGGGGACCGGGCTGGGAAGGCTGCCGTGCGCCACGTAGTGCAGGCGCAGGAGGATATCCTGCTCGTAGTTCCCGAACCCGGCGCCGAACAGCGAGAACCCGCCTTGGTTGGCGGCGTCCGGCTTCACGCCGATCCGCACCTTGGTGGCCTGCCACGGCGCGACCTTGGTCTCCTCCAGCGTGACGTCGCTGACCTTCTCCCCGTCCAGGCTGGTGCCCTCGCGCGTGATGGTCCAGATCTTCATCATGCCGAACTGGTTGAAGTAGTCGTGCCACCAAGGAGGATTCAGGCGGCCGCGGGTTCCCCCGAGGTCGCCGGGCGAAGTCCAGGTGCCGATCTCGACGTCGTTGATCCAGAAAGTGATGTCGGAGGGGTACTCCGCGTTGTAGCCGGGGGCCTCCGAGGCGATCTCGAGCTCCAGGTCCACGGCGACGATCTCCACCGTGGCGGGGAGGATGTTGGGGAAGGCGTACTCCACGAACCCGCCGCCGGACCAGAGCAGCTGCGCCTCGCGCCGGTCCGGAAAGCTGAAGGTGAGCGGGTCGTCGAGGATGCCGATGAACTTCTCCCGGCTGGCCAGTCCGCAGGTCGGACGGGCTTGGATGCGCGTGTACATGCCCACGGGCACCTCGATCTCCGCCACGGCGTCGTGCAGGCGCGGCTCGGGGGACAGGTCGACGACGATCCTGTCCTGAACCCGGTGGCAGCGCTTCTGGAGCCCCTGCGAGCCGGGCAGATAGTCGCTGGTGACCAGCCCGGCCTCCTCGAGGATCTGCACGTGCTTGGTCACGGTGGACTGCGCGACGCCGAGCGCCTGGCTCAGCTCGTTGATGTTCATGTCGCGGCCTGCGAGCAGCTCGAGGATGTCCGCGCGCGTCTTCGACGCCAGCGCCTTGAGGACGGAGACGCTCTGGCCGACTCGGATCTGCTTGGTGTGGTACGGCAAGGCGCTTTCCCCCGCCGCGAAGGTTACCCCTAGCCCGGCCGGAGGAACTCCCGCAGGTACTCCATTTGCGGTCGGTCCTTGCCGTCCTTCGGCTCCAGACTGAACATATAGTCGCCCCACCACGGCCCGGCTGCCCACCACGCGAACCCGAGCCATACGTCGCTGTTCTGCTGGAGGTGCAGCAGCAGGTTGCGGATCGCGGCGCGGCCCTCGGCGGTCGCCGGCGCCGCCGTCTCGCCCAGAAACGCCTTGGCGCCCCGCCCGCGGCACCACGCGGTGAACGCGGCCAGCCGCTCCGAGCCGATGGTCGGCGAGACGACCTCGGCGTGCGTGCCGGAGCTGTCCCGGTCCAGGTACTGGTGCACCTCGTAGGCGAAGTGGCGGCCGGGGTCCCGCACCTGCGCCATCCACCGCGCGTTGTCCGAGGTGGTCCAGCTGTGCGCGCCCGACCAGTGGTTGCCGGGCACGAGGACGAGGTTCTTGGCGCCGGCCGAGCGGATCGCCGTCAGCGCGGCGTTGGCGGCCCGCAGCCAGGTCTCGGTGGGCATGTCGTGCGGCTCGTTCATCAGTCCGAACCACACGCGGCCGCTCCGCGCGAACTCCTTGGCCAGGCGGGCCCACAGGTCGGCGAACGCGGAGATCGGAACGTCCGGGCCGCCGATCGTCTTGCCGTAGTACCGGGCGTAGTTGTGGGGGTCTAAGATCGCCACGGCGCCGGCGGCGAGGACCTCGCGCACCACGGCGCGCAACCGAGACGCCTCCGCCGGGTCCAGAGCCGCGCCCGGCTGAGGCTGGAGCCGCTCCCAGCGGAACGGGATCCGGAAGGCGTTCATGCCCTTCCTGCGGAAGTACCGAACCTCTTCGGCCGTCGGATAGGTGTAGTCTTTCCCGAAGACGCCGAGGCGTCCCGGAGCCACTTCGCCGAATTCCGCGCCGGCGAGGTTCACCCCGGCGTAGGCGAGGGACGGCGCCGAGCCCCAGGCCGCCGCGGCGAGCGCAACGAGTCCGATCACGCGCGAAAGACTACCTCCCCGGCCGATCCGCGACCGAGAGGGCGCCCGACCCGAGAAGGGGAGTTGGGAGGCCACTGGAACCATGCCACACGACGACTTGCCAAACCGCGACAACCCCTTCGATCCGGACGAGGACGACGCCGCATCGGTCGAGCCGCCGCGGGACGGCGTGCGATGGGACGAGCAGCCAGCCGGCGGGCAGGAGCCCGCCGCGCCTGAGCCCGACCTCGAGGATCCCTTCGAAGATGGGGACCAGCCAGCCCCGATCCCAGCAGAGCCCGAGCGGACCGATCGACCAGCCACCGGGCCCAACAACGGGGAGTCGGGGACGGGAGCCCGAGAGGTGTTCCGACTGAAGCGCGAGGGGAAGCTGGCCGAGGCTGGGGTCTTGGCTCGGAGGCTCTACGCCGAATCCCCGGCAGACCCGTGGGTGATCCGGGCGCTCTTCTACGTGCTGTACGACCTGTACAAGCAGACCCCAGAGCCCGAACGTGAGCAGATCCGCCAAGAGCTGCTGGCCCTTCCGGAGATGGAAGACGATGAGATCTATGCGTCCATCCGGAGGAAACTCGGCGACGAGGTCCAGCGAGCGGTCTGGAAGGCGCGCGATCTGGACCAGCAGGGCAGGCCGATGGAGGCCAAGCGAGCGCTGGAAGAGGCCCTGCGGCGGTTCTCTGGCGATCCCAGGTTGGAGCGTGCGCTGGCTTGGCAGGTCTATGGCGTCCTCAAGTGGCTCGGCCAACAGGGCCGCCTCGGCCAGGCTGAGCTCGTCGGGCAGCTGCGCCCGCTGCTCAAGCTGACGACCGTCGAGGATCCTCAGCTCTTCGATGCGCTGATGCGCCTGCTCGTGACCGAGGCGCGCGAAGGGCGGTTCCCAGGCTTCGCCTCGTTCGCCATGCACTGGGAAGTGGAGCGGAGGCTGCATCCGGAGCACTTCCGGCCTTCGGAGTATCAGGGGAACACCGTTCCGCCCTTGGCCGAGCGCATCCTCGGAGCCCTGAGGAGGGCCGTCGGCGAGAAGACGAACCCCACGATCCGCGACTGGCTGGCCGGCTTCTCGCTGCGCGTGGGGGAGAAGGTCGAGGGCGGCCAGTGGACCCCCTATCACGTCGGAAAGATCCTCGTCGCGATCGGAAGGCCGGAGGAGGCGCGGCACTGGCTCAGGCCGGTGGTCCGGAAGAAGGCCTCGGAGGGCTGGGCGTGGCAGGCGCTGGCGGAGACCTACCCTCGGGGCTCGGCCGAGCGGCTGGCGTTGCTGGCCCGGGCCTCGCTCTGCCCTTTCGGGAACGAGGAGTATGCCGTCGGTGTGCTCGCCGACTTCGGGATGGCGCTCCGCGCCGAGGGCCACTTGGCGGAGGCCCGCTGGATGTTCGAGAAGGTCCGCTCGATCCGGCTGAAGCAGGGCTGGCCCACCCACGAGATCGACGAAATCCTGGACTCCGGAGACCTCGCGGTCGTTCAGCCGGCCGAGTGCGCGCCGCTTTCGCGGCGGCTGGCGGAGGGCGCCGACGACCTGGTGTGGGAGGACGTCCCCTTGGCGCAGGGTTGGATCGTCTCCGGGCCGTTCCAGAACAAGGAGGGCAAGGAACGCCGGGCGATTCAGCTCCACGGCCCGCAAGGAACAAGCGCGGTGGCTTCGCGCGCCGCTTTCGGACAGCTTTGGGACAGTCCCGTCGGCACGCCGGTTCGGGTTCGGATCGAGACAGACGGCGACCATGTGCGCGTGATCCAGGTCCGGCCGGCGGACGGCGGGCTGTGGGAGGGCTGGCCCACGGAAAGGGCCGTGCTGAGCGACCACAACCGGGACAAGAGGCTCGCAGTGTTCGTGCGGGAGTCAGGCCGGGTTGCGGTGCTCGGCTTCGACGCGAGGCCAGGGATCGAGCGGGAGCGCCCCGGCACCTTGTGGGCGGTGCGCGCCCGCTCGCGCCCGCAAGGCGCAGACCAGGTGGTCGACCTCGAGCCGAGCGACGACCGGTCGAACAGCGACGCCTGGCGCACGATGGAAGAGTATCTTCGGCTGGCGCCGAACCGCGGCCACGGGACGGTCGGCGAGGCGCACGTTCCCGCCCGCCTTCTGCAGGAGTCCGGCATGGC
>DPBN01000333.1 GCA_003516955.1 Armatimonadota bacterium
CCGGCGCGGCGCAGCGGTACCCGGCCGCGACGAGCGCCACGAAAGCTAGGGAGAGCCACAGCGACCGCTCGACCGAGTCGGGACGGTACGAGCTCTGCCAGAAGGACACGCCGAACAGCAGGTTCAGACCGGGCACGATCAGGAACGCGAAGCCGAAGTAAGCCAACGCCACAGCCAGCGGGGACCGCACGAAGCCCGCCAGCGATCGGCCCGAGGCCACGACCGCGCCGACCATCGCCGCCGCACCGGCCGCCAGATGGGCCCAACCGAGAGCGCTCACCTCGTCCATCGGTGCCTCACAGGTCCCGGATCTTCCTCGCCGGCACGCCGCCCAGCACGCACCGGCCCTCGGGAAAGCTCTTCGTGACCACGGCTCCAGCCCCCACCACGGTGCGGTCGCCGAGCACCACCCCGGGCAGGATGACCGCGTTCATGCCGATCCAGCACTTCTCGCCGATCACCACCGGCTTTCCCGGCTGGTGGGCGTCCAAGTCCTCCAGGTCGTGGTCCGCCGTGATGATGCCGACGTTCGGCGCGATGTACGTGCCCTTGCCGATCTGGATCGTGGCGTCGAAGTTCTGGAAGTAGCAGCCGAAGTGCCACAGGTTGTTGAAGTCGTCGGGGTCGAACAGCAGGTTCTTGCCGTTCGAGACCACCGACTGATGGCTCACCGGAAAGCGGCACGCCCGGTTGAACCCGAGGATCTTCTGGAAGAGGATCGCCCTCAGCACCATGCGGTAGCCGGAGGTGTGCCGCTCGAAGTGCCTTCCGCGGAAGTACCGCCGATCGAAGCCCAACAGGGGAGCGAGCAGCCACAAGGGCCCGCCCACGACCGAGTTGAACAGTCTCGTGGCCAGCCTCTTCACGCCGCCTCCCCGGCCGGCGCGGCGGCACCGGTCGCACGCGCCACGAGCCTGTCGTACAGCAGAAGGTACGCGAGATACGTCGCCGCCATCATCGCACCGTAGAGCGCCACCCGGGCGTCGGCGCTCCAAGCCCGCCCTGGGATCGCGAAGCAAGCCACCGTCAGCGCCAGGCGAAGCAGGTCCATGACGAGCTGCAGGTCCTGCCGTCCCAGCGAGTTGGCCGTCGAGCTGACGGGCGAGCAAACGAGGCCCAGGCACAGGCTCGGCGTCAGCCACAGGCTCCACACCCCGGCCTTGCCCGCCTCCGCTCCGAACACGATCGGGAACCACCAGGGTGCCGTGCCGCCCATCAGGGCCAGCAGCGGGGCGACCATCAGCAGCCTGCGCACCGCTCCCCTGAAGAAGCGGTGCAGACCAGCCGGGTTCTCACGCAGCAGCCTGCCGAACTCGGCCAGGTACACCTGCGACACCGCGGCCCCCAGAAACACCATCGGCAGACCGAGGATCCGCATCGAGGTGTAGAACTGCCCGGCGGCCCACGTGCCGAACAGCGCGCTCAGCAGAACCGTCGGCGCCTGCAGGCCAGCGGCGTTGGCCAGCGAGGACGGCACCCCCAGAAAGGCGAACCGGCTGTAGCCCCTCCAGGCCTGGCGCAGGCTGGAGCGGCCCGTGCCCCCGGAGACGTCGCGAAGGTAGCCGCGCCACAGGTTCAAGAAGCCCGCGGACCGGCCCGCCGCCAATCCCAGCGGCAACGCGAACGCCCTCACCGGGGCGACGAACCAACCGGCGAACTGGACGGCCGCCATGGCCAAGGACTGCGTGAACGTCGTGGCCGCCACCACCCGGAACGTCCCCCGCCGCAGATGCCACGAGCTGAACGCCACGTACAGACCGCCACCCAGCAGGGCCAGCGGAAGAAGCCACGGCTGGTCCCTCAGCGCGGCCACCTTCGTGACCTCCGCCAGCCAGGGACCGAACGCCAGCGAGCAGGCGAAAACCGCGAGCGCGAGGCCCGCCGCCGCCAGCTGGCCCAGAGCCAGCACCGCCCTCGCCTCCTCGTCGCTCTTGGCGACCGGCACGGCCTGATCGAAGCGCATCGCCGCCACGGTGAGCGCCGTCAGATAGAGCGCCGAGAACGCCCCGAACTCGCCCCAACGCTCCATCCCATAGAGCCGAACGAGGATCGGCGTCGACAGCAAAGTGACCGCCTGCGCGCCGGCCGTGCCCGACACGAGCGCCGCCAAGCCCTTGACCAAACGCGACCGTGCCGCCGTCACGGCTCCGAGACCCGCCTCCGGTTGGATACGAGCAACCCGGCGAGGCCACCCAGCAACAGACCGATCAGACCGTTGCGGGTGTAGCTCTTGTTCACCGGCTTCTCCTCCACATAGGGTGGGGTCAGCAGACTCCACCGCACCCGCTCCACCTCGGCCTTCGCCTTGGCCTGCTCGTACTGCTCCTGCAGGAACGCCAGAGAGGCCGTCAGCTCCTGCACCCGCTGGAGCTTCTTCGAGAACTCCACCGCCTCTTCCGGGGTGGCGTCGGCCAGCTTCCGCAGGGTGTCGGCCTGCCACTGCAGCACCGTCCGCTGCGCCACAAGGTCCGCGACCTTCTGCGTCACCCCTTGGTTCACCGACTGCACGTAGCGACCGACCTCCTGACGGAGCGACTGCCGGGCGGCCTCCAGCGCCTGCCGGGCCCGCACCACCGCCGGCGCCTCCTCGCCGTACTGCGACCGGGCCACCTTCAGGTCGTACTCCGCCTGCGCCGTCTTGGCCCTCCAGGCCTCGATCTCCGGGATGCCCGAGGGAACCTCGAGGGTCGGTCCGCCGAGACGGGTGGCGGAGTCGCGCATCGCGGCGATCTGCTGCTCCACCTTGGCCAGCTCCATCTGGGCGTCCCGATACCTGCGCACGTACTCGGCGTTGGCCAGTGGCGAGCTGGGGTCGAGCACCGTCCTAGAGTCCCTGACGTACTGCGCGAGCTCCCGCTGGGCGGCGTCCAGATCCTCCTTCCGCCGGGCGATCGCCTCCTCCAGGTACTTCGCTTGGCGGGATCCGACGGACACCGTGTTGGTCCTGGCCAGATACGCCAGGCTGCGGATCGCCTGCCGCACAACCTCCTCGGCCAACGCCCGGTTGGTGTGCTGGCAAGCCAGCAGGAGCTGGTTGTCCTCGGGGCTGGCCTGCACGTCGAACCGCTCCTCCAGTTCGCGCACGGAAAGGCCCGTCGCCTGCGACACGCGGACCAGCGACGAGCGGCTCAGCACGATGCCCCGAAGGACGGAGAGCGGATCGGCCTGCTGGACCATGGCCGGAAGGCCTAGGCGCGTGGTGGCGTTCTCGTCGTACGGAATCAGCAGCGCCGCCTTCGCCAGCCACCGCGGCGGAACCAGCAGGGTGTAAAGCGCCATCGCCGCCACCCCCAGCGCCGCGCCGATCGCCGGCGCCCTCCAAGCCTTCGAACCCATTCCGCCTCCCATCGCCGTCCTAGGAACGCAGGCCAGTCTACCCCTGCCCAGGCTCGAACTCCGGACGATCCAGCCCGCCAGAGGTATCCTGCGCTTGGCCGGGTGAATCCCAGATGAGCACGACACCTTCCAGTTCGTTCCAGGGCAAGACCCTCTTGGTGACCGGCGGAACGGGCACCTTCGGCAACGCGGTGCTGCGGCGATTCCTCCAGACGGACATCCGCGAGATCCGCGTGTTCAGCCGCGACGAGAAGAAGCAGGAGGACATGAGGAACGCCTACCGCGACCCCAAGCTCCGCTTCTACATCGGCGACGTCCGAGACCCCGACAGCCTGAAGGACGCCATGGTCGGGGTGGACATCGTGTTCCACGCCGCCGCGCTCAAGCAGGTCCCGTCGTGCGAGTTCTATCCGCTCGAGGCCATCCGCACCAACTCCCTCGGAACCGAGAACGTGATGAACGCCGCCATCGACGCCGGCGTGCGGTCGGTGGTGCTCCTCAGCACGGACAAGGCCGTCGCGCCCATCAACGCCATGGGTCTGAGCAAGGCGCTGATGGAGAAGCTAATGCTGGCCAAGTCCCGCGTCGCCGCGGCAAGGGGAACGGTGCTGTGCGCGACGCGCTACGGCAACGTCATGGGATCGCGCGGGTCAGTGATCCCGCTCTGGATCGACCAGATCCTCTCCGGCAAGCCCCTCACCGTCACCGACCCCCAGATGACCCGGTTCATGATGTCGATCGACGACGCCGTGGACCTGGTGCTCTACGCCTTCGACAACGCCCAGCCGGGAGACATCTTCGTGCAGAAGGCCCCGGCCGCCACGCTCGACACCGTCGTGCAAGCCCTCAAGCTCCTGTTCGCCGCGGACAATCCGGTCCAGATCATCGGCACCCGCCACGGGGAGAAGCTGTA
>DPBN01000210.1 GCA_003516955.1 Armatimonadota bacterium
CCGCACGCCGGCTCTGGGCAGAACCACCTGTGTGCGCTCGCCCGAGAACACGATGCGGTCGTCGGTCCGGTAGAGGAAGCCCACATCCTCGTGGGCGTCGAGCAACCCCCAGTAGCCAGGGCTGGCGAACCCGACGAACAGGGCGGCGCTGGGGTGGGGAACCCGCCGGGCGATCTCGCGCCGCAACGCGCCGTTGCCGAGCAACCCGAAGGCGTTGCCTGATAGCCAGCCGACGATGGGCGAGGCCGCCACCCAGGCGAGCGCCGAACCCAGCGTGTTGCCCGTGCGGACGGCGACCAAGATTCCGATCAGCAGGGGGATCGCCGCCAAGCCGACCGGCAGGAGGTTGCCCGCCAGCTGCCGCCGCCAGGTCCATGCGCGGGCTTGCGGCCTTCGAGGGTCTTCGCGGCTCACACGGGGCATGATACACTCGGAACGCCCGATGGCTCGGAACCTGCTGGAAACGGTGGCCGCGGCGCCAGGTTTGGGTCGGTACCAGGACTGGCTGGTGAAGGCGTGTGCGAGGGAAGAGACCGCGCTGGTCGCCTTTTCGGCAGGCCGGTTGCGAGCCGCGAAGGGCGCTCTGGACGAGGGTTGCGGGGCGACGCCCCTAGCGTTCCACGAATGGGTGGCCCAGACGCTCGAGTTCTGCGGGGGATACGCCCAGAGGCTGGCTTCGGAGGAGCTGCAGCTGGCGGCGATGGCCGAGGTCTGCGCCGGTCAGCCTCCCGATTCGCCGTTCTACGAGTCCCGCCGCTTCGGCGGGCTTCACCGCGCGCTCTGCCGAACGCTGAGCGAGCTGCGCGAATGGGGCGTCGACGCGCCCCTGCTGGAGCAGGCGCGACGGCAGGCCGGCGAAGATCTGGGGAGAAAGCTGGAGGCGCTCCTGCAGATCGAGGAGGAGTTCCGCGAGCTGCTGCGGAAGATCGGGTACGCGGTTCTTTCCGATACCTTGGACGACGTGGAGTCCTCCGAGCCGGAGCCCGGACAGTCGCTACCTCCGGCGGTCCTCTTGGCGGATGCGGAGTTCACGCCGCGGCGGGCTCGGTTCGTCCAGTGGCTGGTTCGGCACGGGTGCGACGTCCGGGTGCTCGTCCACCGGCACCCGGGGGGCGAGCTCGGCTTCGACGGGGCTGCGTGGTGGCTGGCGTCGCTCGGCGCGGAGGCCCGCGCGATCGGTCACCCGGCGGGCTGGGTCGGAGGGCTGTTCGGCGGGAGTCCGTCTCAAGGGGGCGTCGAGGCGCGGATCTGGAGCACGCCGGACCCGTTCTTCGAGGCGGAATGGGTCGTGCGCGGATGCTTGGCCGACCTCGCAGAAGGGGTGCCGCCGGAGAGGATCGCGATCGTCACGCGCGACCTCCAGGCGATGGTTCCGTATCTGGACACGGCCGCGGCCAGGCTTGGCCTGCCGATCTCGATCCCGACCACCGTTCCCTTGTGTTCGAACGGCTTCGCGAGGCTGGTCCAGGCCGTGTTGGACGTCTGTGCCTCCGACCGCGCCCGCAGCCTGGAGGCTGTGCTGACCTTCCGCTACGGGGCGCTCGGCCGAACGGACCGCGACGGCCTGCGCCAGGCGCTTGCGGAGGCGGAACGGACCGCGGACCCATGGGCCTTTCTGGAGGCCTGGGCCGAGTCGAACGCGGAACGCGCGAGCTGGCTGCCGGGCCTCCTCCGACGTCGCCGAGAGGTGCTCGGTGCGACCAAGTCGCTGGCCGCTTGGGGTATGTGGCTCCGGGACCTGATGGACGAGGGGGACTGGGCCGCCGACGATTCGGGACCGAGGCACCTGTCCGCCCGTGACCGTCGGGCGATGCGCCAGCTGCAGGCCACGCTGTCCGCTCGCGCCGCGGTGGCGAGAGCCTTGGGCGGCGGAGCGCTGGACGTGCGGCGGTTCCGCGATCTTGCCTTCGAGATCTGGCGGGATGCGGAGTCGACCGTCCGCGATCGCGAGGACGGGGTGTTGGTGGTCTCCCGGGCGGCGGACGTTCCGGCGGTCGACAGCCTGTACGTGATGGGGATGCTGGAAGGCCAGCTGCCCCGGAGGCGGTCGGAGGATCCGATCCTTTGGGACACGGACAGGGCCTTTCTCAACGAGGCGCTGCATCTGGATCAACCGCTGGACGACTCGCGGACCGTGGCTCGAAGAGAGCGGGACGAGTTCGTCGCGCTGTGCTCCACGCCCCTGAAGCGCCTGACGCTGAGTTACCCGCAGACCGACGACGAGCGGGACAACGTGCCGGCGTTCTATCTGCGGGAGGTGGAGCGCCTCGCCGGCATCAAGCCGAGGGTCTTTCGGCGCAAGGAGCTCCCTGCGGCCTCCGACGCTCTGTGCCCCGAGGCGGATCGCTTGCTGGGGGAGGCACTGGCCGGTCCTCGGCGAGCTTCCTCCCAAGCTGGGATTCGTTCGGAAGAGCTGCGCTCCCGCCTGGCGTGGGACGGGCAGCGGCCCGTGTGGCACGAGCGGGCTTTGGACGCGTTCCAGTGCCCGTTCTTGGCCTTCGCCCGGCACGGCCTGCGGCTGGAATCGGGCCGCAGGTTGCATCCGCGTCATTTGCTGCGCGACGTCGCCGTGCGGGCGCGGCTGCCCGAGGTGGCCCTGAAGGACGACGGCTGGACGATCGTGGAGGACGCCCTTGCGGCGATGGCAAGGGAGGCGGAACGGTCGGAAGGGCCACAGTTCGCCCAGAGCCTGCTCGCCGTCGGCAGGCGCGTTCTCCGGAAGTGGCTCGAAAGGGAACGGATCGCGCAAGGCTTGTGGCCGAGGCAGGTGGTCGGGCTGGGCGTGCGGTCGGGCTCGCCCGGGACGCGCGGCTATGTGCCGCTCGACGACGGCCGCCTTCCGTTCGAGGTGGTGTACGACGTCCTGTGGGAGGCGCCCGGAGCGGCGGGGGCGACCTTCTACGGCTCGGGACCGCATTCGGACAGGCTCGAGGGCCGGGACGAGCTTCTGGTGGCGCTGCTGATCGTCGGGCTGTTCCGCAAGGGCGCCTCCTACCACATCGAGTTTGAGACGTTCGGAAACCGTCGGAGGGCCTTCGCGCTGGGCGAAACTCTCGGGAGCCGTCCCGGGGACCCGGAGCACGGAGTGGAGAGGCGTTCGCTGGACGGGAACGACAAGCTGTGGGTCACCGCGGCACAGCGGATGGCAGGCGAGGCGTGGCGCGTGCTGCGGAACCTGGAGGTCTCCCCCAAGCCCGGCGACGAGTGCGACCGGTGCGCCTACGGCGAACTGTGCCGACGCTCCAAGCGGTTCCCCGAGCGGGATGAGTTCGATGGAGACATTTGAGGGAGTCCAACTCTCCGAGGAACAACTTCGGGTGGTCGAGGCCCGCCGGCAAAAGCTCGTGGTGCGAGCGGCCGCCGGTTCGGGAAAGACGCGGGTTCTCGTGGAGCGGTTCCTTCGGTTCGTCGTGGAGGAGGGTCTCGACGCCGACCGGATCCTGACCATCACCTTCACCAAGCGCGCGGCAGCCGAGATGAAGAGCCGGATCGTGCGGCGCCTCACGGAACTCGGGCGGACCGACCAGGCCCAGCTCGCGGAAACCGGACCGATTTCGACCATCCACGGCTTCTGCGAGAGGCTGCTCCGCGAGAACGCCGCGGCGGCCGGCATCGACCCCGACTTCGAGGTGCAGGAGGGCTTCGAGCGGAGACGCCTGCTTCGGGAGTTGGCGGAACGCGCCGTCTTGGACTCCCTGCAGTCGGACGAGGCGGTGCAGAGGCTGTTGGAGCGGCTGCTGGAGCTGCACCCGCACCGGGCGGAGCGCGAAGCGATCGAGGAGATCGCCCAATGGGTCCGAGACGCCTTCGACGCCCTGCGGGGCACGGGGCTGGACGCCGAAACGCTCGAGGAAAGGTGCGAGGACCCAGACCGCTGGCTCTGCGCATTGTGGGAGGGCTTCGGGGGCCGGCCGGACGGTGGGCCGGACTATGGGGTCCTTCTGGAACGTCTGCGTAGGACTCCGGGGTGCAAGCTGAATGCGAGGTCGCCGGAGCAGGCGGCGCAGGAGGACCGGATCGCGGCCGAGAGCAGCTGCGTGCTGGGGCGCCTGGCGGCCGAGGTCTGGCGCGCCTACGAGGCGGAGTTGGTCGCTCGGGGTTGGTTGGATTTCGCAGCCCTAGAGGCCGGGGCCCTGAACCTGCTCGAGCGGAGCCCGTCCGTCCGGGATCGGTGCCGGACCACCTATCCCGTGGTGCTGGTGGACGAGGCTCAGGACCTGAACCCGGTGCAGTACCGCCTGCTGGAGCTTCTGTCGTGCGACGAGGAGATGCTGGTCGGCGACGAGCAGCAGTCGATCTATGGCTTCCGCCAAGCCGACAAGACGCTCTTCGAGAGGCACGCGGCGAGGCACGACGCCCTGCCTCTCTCTCGGAACTACCGGTCGCACGAGAGCATCCTGAGGTTCGTGGACGACCTCTTCGCGGGCGATTGGACGGACCGGGGCCGGATGGGTCCCTCGGACGCGCAGACCGCCGACCCGTACGACGCGGTGGAGGCGCTGCAGTTCTCCGACGGAGGTTGGGGGCCGCTGGTGCGGCGCGTGAAGGAGCTGGTGGAGGAGGGCTGGCGGCTCGGCGACATCG
>DPBN01000126.1 GCA_003516955.1 Armatimonadota bacterium
AGAAGCCTCGTGCCGTAGGAGGTCCGCTCCACGAAGAGGTGGATGCGATCGGAGACGGGGACGACCAGCTCCAGTCCCTCGCCGAGCTGCTGAAAGGCCACTTGGCCCAGTCCCGGTTCCCAGAAGGCCACCCCCCAGGCGCCGTCCGCACGCCGGGCGATCCACGTGGGCCTTTCACCGACGGTGGCGAGCCGATCGTCGACGGCCTCTTGGGCCGTCGAGGTTCCCTCGAAACCCCCAAGGAGCCTGGGGCGGGGAAGCCCCTCGGACAGGTTCACCTCGTACAGGCGCTCGGTCGCCACTCCCGGCCGGGTCTGCCATCGGACCAGCAGGTAGACGTTGTCACCGATCCGCCTCGCTCCGGCGAGGGAGGGGCTGGCGGAGGGCTCGCCGAGGCTGGAGCGTCCGTCGGTGGCATCCAGAGGCCAGTGCCGGACGCGATGGCCCGCTCGGGTGTGGAGGCCGTCCCGGCGCCACGCGCAGAACCGGTCCCCTTGGCGAAAAACGACCTCGTCGCGAGAAGCCTGATGCGGCCGCTCCATGGATACCAGCACGCAGTAGGACGGACCCTCGACCCGGAACGGTCGGGCGCCCAGGTCGATGCGGTAGCCTGCAGCTTGGGCAAGGCAGGGGAGCAGGAGAAGGCCAAGGACGGGGACCATCATGCGGACCGGTTCAGTTTACTGCCAGGAGTGCCCTCGCCGTGACCCCGCGTCGGGTCGCTGCAGGGACGGGAAGGTGAACCCGCAGAGCTGGGTTCAGGCGGTGGAGGTTGCCAATGTCCTGGGCGTGCGCGCGCTGTGCCCGTTCAACGCGCACCGGGATCGGCTTGTGCGCTCGCGATGCCGGAGTCAGCGGGCGTGCGCGGCACCGACCGGTTCCGAGAGCAACACGGCGTAGCCGTCCGGGTCGGCGACGAGGAGCGTGCGCTCGCCCCAGAGCGCCATCTCGAGCTGGCGCAGCACGGTGACTCCCGAGGAGCGAACCCTCTCTGCGACGCTGGGAAGATCCTCCACGCGGAAGTTGATCACCAGGCCGCCCCTCCGATCGAGCAAGGGGTTCTGATCCTCAGAAGGCTGCTGGACGAGGAGAAGCTGGCATGGGCCGGTGGCCAGGTAGGCGAGGCGATGGCCGTCGAAGTCCTCCTCGCGGTCGATCGCAAAGCCCAGCAGGCCGTGATAGAACGCCAGCGATCGGGAGAGGTCGCGGACGTCGAGGATCAGGTGGCATAGGGAGCTTCCCATGATTCCCGGCACGTGTTTCGCCGAGAGGGGCAAGGTCTCCTGCCGGCAGTTGGGACTCGGCGCGACCATAATGGGGCATGTCTGTCGCGGAACTCCGAGCGTTGTGGCGCCTCCACCTGGTCGATGCTCGGATGTTGGAGATCTCGAAGCGCCTCACGAGCTACAGCCCCAACGAGCGTCTCCGCAGGGAGCTCGAGAAGGCTCGCGCCGAGTTGCACGAGCTGGAAGCGAGGCACCGAGAGCTCAAGCAGGCGGCGAAGGACCTCGAGCTCCAGGACAAGGCTGTCGAGGAGCGCCTGAAGCGGCTCCAAAAGGACCTCTACGGAGGGAAGGTCGTCAACCCCCGCGAGGTCGAGGCGATCGAGCACGAGATCGAGTCGCTCAAGAAGCAGCGCGGGGAGATGGACCTCCAACTCTTGGAGCTCTGGGAGCGACTGCCGGAAGCGGAACAGGCGCTGGAGAATCCGCGCCAACGACTGGAGGAGCTGGAGGCCAAATTCGCGGAAGCCGAGGAGAAGCTCGGCGCGGAGAGGGCGGTGCTGGAGGAGGAGTACAGCAAGCTGGCGGCGGCGCGCCCGAAGTTCCTCGAGGGTGTCTCCCAGACCCTTCTCGCTCGGTACGAAGCGATCCGCCAAAGGCAGGGGGGCATCGGCATGGCGGAGGCGACCAAGGAGGGGCTATGCGGCGCCTGCGGAACCACGCTCCCGAGAACCGCCATCGAGAACGCCAAGCTCGGGCAGGTCGCCACCTGCCAAGAGTGCCATCGGATCATCTACGCGACGGAAGGCGCGATATGAGGACGTGGTTTCTTGCCGCCGTTGTGGCTCTCGGCCTGGGTTGCGCGAAGGTGCCCGGGGGCGGGACCGGGGTTCGCACGCGCCGGATCGTCGTGACCCTGACGTACGCGGGCCCCGTCCGCCCAGAGTACGTGTACATCGTGGGCATCCGGCCGTCCGCAGAGGCCGCCCCGACGACCACTGGGCCGATTCCGGTCGTGGCGCCGCCGTGGGGCAACGGCTTCGTGACGGGCAACTGCACTCACTTCGTGCGATGGGACCCGACGCAGTCGCCCACCTACACGCTGTACCGGTTTCGGGATTCCGCCCTGACGACTTGGTTCGACGTCGGGGCGCCGGTCAATTCGATCGACCCGGGCTCGGAGGGGCGCACGCTCCGCTTCGAGCTGGACGTATCGCAACTGGCGGCGACCCCCTCGGAGGCGGAGGGCTTCGCCTCGGTCCAGCTCAACTTCTTCTCCCAGGATCGCGTTCCCCAAGGCTCCTCCGGAAGCAAGGCTTGGGACGCGCTGGGCAACAGCCGTCTGCCGTCGGAGATCAACCAGTACCTGACCATCGATCTGCGGCGGAACGGCCTCTACACCAACGACCGTGCCGGCGGTCTCGAGCCCGCGAACGACGTCGCCGACCCTAGCCTCGATCTGGTGGACTGGTCGGTGGAGGTCCGGGTGCAGTAGCCGATGCCGAAGGTCTCGATCCTCCTCACCTGCTACAACCACCTTCGGTTCCTGGGTCCGTGTCTGGACTCCGTGTTCTCCCAGACCTTCCGTGACTTCGAGGTCATCGCCGTGGACGACGGGTCCACCGATGGCACTCGCGAGGCGCTGGCGGGCGAAACCCGGCTCGACCGTCTGATCCTGACGGAGTCGAACGTCGGCACGTACCAGGCGCTCAACCTAGCCCTTGCCGAAGCTCGGGGAGAGTTTGTCGCGGTGCTGAACGACGACGATGTCTGGGCGCCACGGAAGCTCGAGCGGCAGCTGGAGCTGTTCGACGCGAATCCGGAGATCGGCCTCGCCCACACGGACGGTTGGTTCATCGATGGCGACGGCCAGCGGCTGGAGGGGACTCCGCTCGGGTTCGAGTTTCCGCGGACGGAGACGGGCGACGTGCTGCCGGCGCTGATCTATGCGAACAAGATCATCGCCAGCGCGGCTCTGGTGAGGCGAAGGTGCTTCGAGGAGGTTGGAGTCTTCGACCCGGGCTACTTCGGCAGCGGCGACTGGCACATGTGGCTCCGGGTCGCGGAACGTTGGCCGGTGGGCTTCGTGCCGGAGCCGTTGACGTTCTACCGCGTCCACGGCTCGAACGCCAGCCACAAGTTGGAGCGCATCTGGCGGGACGACGAGCGCCTCCGGATCTGGATCCGGTCGAAGTACGCCGACTACCTCGCCTCGGGCCGAGACCGCCGGTTGCTCGCGCGGGCGTTCGCCCACAACGAGGCCTGTCTGGGCACCGTGCTGATGCTGAACGGCAAGCCTCGCGAGGCTCGCCGAGCCTATCTGCGGTCGCTGCGCCTGCGGCCGACGCGCGTCAAAAGCGTTCTGCGGCTGGTAGGCACCTTTCTGCCGAGGGACCTGTTTCGACGCTGGCTTTAGACCTTCTTCGTCTTCCAACGGCCCTTGCGGAAGACGATGGCGCACAGGATGCCGTTCAGAAGCTGCGACACGCCCATCGCGATCCAGGACCCGACCGGCCCCATTCCAAGGACCAGGGACAAGCCGAAGGCCATGGGGATGCGGACGAACCAGAGGGAGACGACCGTCAGCCAGAGCGGCCGGGTCGTGTCTCCAGCCCCCTGCATGGCGCCGGTGAGAACCACTCCGTAGGCGAACCCGACCTCCGTCACGCAGAGCCACCGGATGAGCGAAACGGCCTCGGCGGCGATCAGGCGGTTGTCGGGCACGAGCAGCGCGGTGATCGGCTCCGCCAGGAGGAAGATCGGCGCCGAGAGCACGAGGGTCACCAATCCGGCGTGGTGGGCGGCGGTCCATGCCAGGCGCTCGGCCCGCGCCGCGTTCCTCATGCCGAGAGACTGCCCGACGAGCGCGGCGGATGCCACCGACAGCCCGAAAGCCGGCATGAACATGATCGACTCGAGGGCGAATCCGACGCCCATGGCCGCGATGGCCGCGGAGGCCGGCGTCACGAGGGTGCCCACGGCTCCGACCCAGGAGCCCAGCGCGCCGGCGGGGATCGCGACCACCCCAGCGAGAGCCGTCTGCCGGGCGACGTCCAGAAGGGAGGCCTGCAACGGGGTGGTCGTGGCTTTGAGGATGATCGTGAACACCGCCAGCTGGGCCACGCGGAGCACGGACATCACGGCGGCGGGAATGGCGATGCGAAGGATCCGGTGGACCCAGGAAGGACTCGGCAGGACGAGGCGCCAGGCCGGGCCGAGGATGGTCTTCCGGCTGAAGACGAGGTAGACGGCGGACGCGATCCAGGCGCTGATCGAGAGGGCTGCTGAGGCGCCGTAGAGTCCAAGCCCGGCCCCCGGGACGAGGATCGGTCCAATCCTGCGTGTGGGGAAGATCAGCAGGAAGTTGAGCAGGACGTGGAGCAGGATCTGGAGCCCGCTGATCCGCATGGGGCTCTTGGTGTCGCCGATGCCGCGGAGCGATCCCGCGAACACCTGGATGAAGTTCAGCGCGGGAAGGGCCGTCGCGTACACGGCGAGGAACCCCACCATAAGCTCCACGGCGCGGCGGTCCTGGGACGGCAGCAGCGCCCTGGCCGCGAACGGCGCGATGACCCAGGTGCCAACCATCAATGCCAGACCCAAGGCGGCCGAGAGGCTCAGGCACTGGCGGTTGGCCTCGTGCAGGGTACGCTCGTCCCGCGCGCCGAAGGCGCGGCTCACGAGGGCCGTGGCGGCCGTCGCCAGCGACATGGCGAGGCTGAACATGAGGAACATCACGTTCATCGAGGCCGATTGGGCCGCCAGCGCGGACGGCTCGAGGCGCCCGATGAAGCCCCGGTCCAGGATGTTGTTGAAGACCTGAAGGGAATTGAGCGCGACCGCGGGCCACGCCAAGGCCCAGACGACCTTGGCGGCATTCTCGGAAGACGTGCGGGAGCGGGGATCTCCGGCCGGGGAAGGCGCCACTAATGGCGGATGTTACCGCGATGGGTCATCGCGGAAGGGCTCAGCGCCGTTAGAGCTGGTGCGGGTAGGACGCGTCAACGTGGGAGCACTCAGGGTCGACTCCGACCGCGCCGACGGTGTAGGTTCCACCTGCCGGGCAGGTGGGCTGCGTGGCGCCCCTCAGGTACTCGGGGTAGATGTCCGTCATTGCCACGGGCCACCCGTCCGGCTTCTTCTGTTCCTGCGCGTAGACCTCTTTGGCGTCCGCGATCTTGCGGAGGTTCAGGACGCACGTTCTTTGGAGCGAGCGGCCCCGTGCCCGCATGAACTGCGGAACGGCGATGGTCGTCAGTACCCCGATGATCAGGATGACGATCATCACCTCCATGACAGTGAACGCGGAAAGACGCCTTCGCCCACTCACAAGGGTGTTGTTCCATGTTCGCGGGCAAAGGCCCGACCGCACCGACGTCCGGTGGGATCAGTATGTCAGACAGTTCTTCGCATCCAGGAGCAGGTCGATGACCTTGGCGGCGCCCGCGATGAAGGCTCCCGGAAGAAGGTCGGCCTCGGTGATGCCGCGCTCCTTGGCGCAAGGCGAGCAGACGAGCATCGGGCAGCCGGCCTGCAGAACGTTGTCGAGGAGCTTCTTGAGCGGGTCCAGGCCGTGCGCCTGGATCGAGTCCGCGTAGCCCTTGGTCGCGAGCCTCACGGCCTCGGACTGCAGGATGAAGACGGGCTTGACGTCCATCGCGAGGCAGCCGTTCCCAAGCACGAAGGGCAAGGTGGCGCGCTCGGCGTCCTCCCTCCCGTGGGTGACGACGAAAACGAGGCTGGGTTCGCTCTCCATACATCCTTCGAGATGCCATTGGGCCCAAAGAGGATTCCACCCTTGACATTGGGCATGGAGTGTGGTACAGTCTTCTCACTGTTCGAGTCCGACGTTACGATGCCGTTGCCAGGCGCTCCGCCCGGGATACGATCGCACGAAGAGACCAGAACGGGCTAAGGAGGCCATATGGCAATCAAGACACTCTACATCGGCAACCTCTCCTACTCGACCACGGAGTCCGGACTTCTCGAGGCTTTCTCCGCTTTCGGCGCGCAGTCCGCTCGCATCGTCGAGGGTCGCGGTTTCGGTTTCGTCGACGTCGACGCCGCCCAGATGGACGACGCGATCGCCCAGAAGGACCAGACGCAGCTGGACGGTAGGACGATCAACGTCAGCGAGGCCCGCCCGAAGGCGGCCGGCGGCGGTGGCGGTGGCGGCAGCCGCGGCGGCTAC
>DPBN01000373.1 GCA_003516955.1 Armatimonadota bacterium
TCGATGTAGCCCGTGCCGCTCTCCCAGAGCACCAGCGGGATGCCGGCGAACAGGCCCACGCTCCACCAGGCGGCCCGATCTCCTCGGAGCCCGCGCGACAGACCATAGATGGCGAGCATCCCGTAGACCAGAAAGCCGAAGTTGAAGAGCTTCGCGCCGGACTCGCCCACCCAGGCCAAGCCCCAGATGTAGAGGTTGTCCACCGCGAACGGGAAGTTGCTGTGGTGGATGAACGGGATCCGCTCGATTCTGCCCGACGCCAGCCAGAGCTTGGGCACGGCCAGGTGGTAGCTGAGTGAGTCCCAGTCCAGCGAGTCGCACGGCGCCAGGGCCCCGACCAGCGCGATGAGCGCCGCCACCGCCGCCGCCAGCAGTCCGGCCAACCCGGAACCCGTCGGCGGCGAGAACCTCGGGGGGTCGGAGCGCACCCACAGCAGCAATCCGGCCAACGCCCAAACGACGGGCGCGAACGACCACGATCGCAGCGGAATCGGTCCCAACCCGAGGAACAGGGTCAGCGTGCCCAGCAATCCGAGCGAGGCGAGACCCGCCAGGCCGACTCTGGCCGCGGGGTCCAGGCTCCCGGCGTGTCGCTTGAGGATCGGCAACAACACCCCCGGCGCGCCGGCGATCGTCCCTGCCACGACCAGCCATCCCAGCATGGGGCCATTATACGGCTCGGGTACAGTCGGCCCGTGCGACGCTACTGGCGGGTGTACCGCACGTTCTTCCTCAGCTCCCTCGTCCGCGAGATGGAGTTCCGGGCGAACTTTCTGGCCAAGGTGCTGCAGAACCTGGTCTGGATGGCCTTCACGGTGGTCGTCGTGCTGGTCGTCTACGGGCACACCGACTCCGTCGCCGGCTGGGGAAAGGGCGAGGCGTTCATCCTCGCAGCAACATGCTTCCTCATGAACTCTGTGTTCTTCGCGCTGTTCATGTCCGTCTCGGAGATTCCCAGCATGGTGAGGCTCGGCACGCTGGACTTCGTCGTGACCAAGCCGATCGACTCCCAGTTCTGGATCAGCGTGCGCCGCTTCAACTTCGACCAGGTCGGCCTGCTGGTGGCCGGGCTCGTGATGGTCGTTCTCGGCGTCTCCATGTCCGGGCTGTCGCCTACCCCGGCGCAATGGCTCGCCTACGCAGTGACGTGCGCCGCCTCGCTCGCGATCTTCTACGGGTTCAACCTGATGTTGATGACCACCGGGGTCTGGCTCGTGCGCGTTGACAACCTGTGGGTTCTGGGCGACTCCGTGATGCAGGTTGCGAGGTTCCCGCTCGACATCTACCAGCCCTCGCTGCAGCGATTCTTCCTGTACGCCGTGCCGCTCGGGTTTCTGGCGACGGTGCCCGCGAGGCAGCTCGCCCGGAGCGCCGATCCGACCCACTCGCTGATGGCGGTCGCCTGGGCGGTCGCCTTCCTCGTCGCCAGCCGAGCCTTCTGGAGGTTCGCGATGACCCGCTACACCAGCGCGAGCAGCTGACGCTCGCCCAAAATGCCTCTGTGAAGCGGATCGTCGTTCTCGGCTCCACGGGCAGCATCGGTCGCCAAACGCTCGACGTCGTCCGGCAGCATCCCGACCGGCTGGAGGTGGTCGGCCTGGCCGCCGGCTCGAACGCCGAGCTTCTGCTCCGCCAGGGCTCGGAGTTCCCCAAAGCCAAGTTGGCGCTGTTCCACCCGCACCCGGAGATTCCGTCGGGGATGCAGGCGCTGATGGAGCTCGCCACCCTGCCGGAGGCCGACCTCGTGGTCGTCAGCGTGGCGGGAGTGATCGGGCTGCGACCCACGATCGCGGCCATCGAGGCCGGCAAGGAGATCGCCCTCGCCAGCAAGGAGGTGTTGGTCGCCGCCGGCGAGATCGTGATGCCGCTTGTCCAGGCCAAGGGAGTGCGTCTCTTGCCGATCGACAGCGAGCACAGCGCGATCCACCAGTGCCTGAGGGGCTACGGGTCCGGAGACGTCGGCGAGATCATCCTCACCGCCTCGGGCGGGCCGTTTCGAGGGCGCAATCGGCGCGACCTGGAGAACGTCACCGCCACGGAGGCCCTGAAGCACCCCACCTGGTCTATGGGCGGCAAGATCACGCTGGACAGCGCCACGCTGATGAACAAGGGTCTGGAGATGATCGAGGCCCGGTGGCTCTTCTCGGTGCCCATCTCCTCCGTGCGGGCGGTGATCCACCCCCAGAGCATCATCCACTCCATGGTGCGGCTGAAGGACGGCAGCGTGCTCGCCCAGATGGGTTGGCCCGACATGCGCCTGCCGATCCAGGTGGCCCTGCTGGACCCCGAGCGCAAGCCGAACAGCCTCCCCACTTGGAATCCGCTGGACACTCCCGAGCTGACCTTCGAACCGATCGACGAGGAGACCTTCCCTTGCCCGTCCCTGGCGCGGCGCAGCGCCGAAATCGGGGGCACGATGCCCTGCGCGATGAACTCCGCCAACGAGGAGGCAGCGAACCTCTTTCTGCGGGGCGAAGGAACGTTTCTGGGCATCGCGGACGTTGTTCGAGAGGTGATGGAGAGGCACGAGCCGTCCAAGGCGACGCTCGAAACGCTCCTGGAAACCGACCGCTGGGCCCGTGAAACCGCCCAACGGATCATCCGTAACAAACCCCAGACGCCCCATGGATAGCCTGCAGTCGGTCGCCCTCATCCTCCTTTCGGCCGTGGTGTTCCTCACCGTCATCACGGTGCTGGTCGCGGTGCACGAGCTCGGGCACTACTGGGTCGCCCGGCTCTGCGGGATGAAGGTCGACGCCTTCGCGGTCATGATGGGCGGCAAGCGGGAAACCGACCTTTCCGGCACGCTGCCCAAGCCGCTCGCACCGGGCGCGCTGCTCTGGCTCACCGGCCTCGCGGCGCTGGCGCTCGTGCTCGCCGGCAACGCTCTCCGCGCCGTCCCGGCGTACCTGACCGGGTTGGCCGTTCTCGGGATCGTGCTGCCCATCTGGGTGGGCTCGAGGCTGGGGGCGCTCTACCACCTTCGACCGAGCCGGTGGGGCAAGACGCTCTCCGTCTCCTGGCTGACTGCGCTGGGCCTGCTCTTCCTCGCGACCCGCTTCCAGAACGTGCAGCCGTCGCAGATCCTGGCGATCCTCGGCATGGCCTCGGCGGTGGGTCTCCTGGTGATCTACTACACCCCCGTTCTCGGCAAGCCCGAGGACGCGCCGATGGGCGAAGGTTCCGTCGAAGTGGCGGGCCAACCAGTTCCCGTGCGCTTCCGGCCGCTCTGGAGCCGCCGCAACGCCGAAGGGACGGAGTTCTCGCTCCTTCTGCTGCCGCTGGGGGGCTTCGCCGCGATCCGAGGCATGCACCCCAAGCCCGACGGCAGCGAGACGCGCATCCCCGGAGGGTTCTACAGCAAGCCCCCGCTTCTGCGCCTGCTGACGCTGCTGGCCGGGCCGGCCTTCTCGGTCCTCTTCGGGGTGGCGGTGTTCGCCGGGCTGTACACCTTCGTCGGCGTCTACAAACCCTCCAACGAACCGGTGGTCACGGCCCTGCTCCCAGGCAAGCCGGCAGCGGTCGCCGGCCTGCAGCCGGGCGACCGCTTCGTCCAGGTGAACGGGCAACCCGTCGCCACCTTCTACGACGTGCTGCGAGTCGTCCGCGACAGCCCCGGCCGACCAGTGAGGGTCACCGTGCAGCGGGCTGGGCGTCTGCTGGACCTGGAGATCGTGCCGGAGCCCAGTCCCGGTCCCGTGCCGGTGCTCGGCCCCGACCTGATGCCGACCTACGAGACCCGCGTCCAGGCCCAGATGGGCGTGCCGATCCCGCGCGTTCTGTCGCGCCTCAGTCCCGCGCAGGCGGTGCGCGAGGCCGCGCTGGCCCCCGTCACCATGGTTTCCGGCCTGTTGGGCATCGTTCGGCAGCCTTCCCGGGCCTCCGAGGAGGTGGGAGGGCCGGGCACCATCGCGATGTTCGCCTTCGAAGCGACCAAGGAGGGCATCGTCGGCATCCTGGCGCTGGCGGCCGGGCTCAGCATCTCCCTAGGCATCATGAACCTGCTGCCTATCCCGCCGCTGGACGGAGGCCAGATGCTCGTGGCGTTCGTTGAGCTGCTCCGGCGGGGCCAGAGGCTCAGCATCCAGGTTCAGAACCTGGTGGCGAACGTCGGCTTCGTGCTGGTGATGCTCCTGGTGTTCAGCGTGCTGGCCGTGGACGTCGGGCGGATCGTCGGCAAGAAGCAGGCGCCCGAAGCGGCCGAGCGCCCGACCCCGAGCAAGGTCGAGCGCCCGGCGCCGGCCCGCTAGCCGTCAGGTGTTGCTCAGGAAGGCCGCCACGTCGTCGCGGAGCCTGCCCAAGGACGGCCCGTGGATGTACATCATGTGCCCGGCCTCGTACTCCGCGGTCGTGATGTTGCCGCGCAGCGTCGGGTCCAGCCCCATGTGCGCCAGGGTGTACTCCGTGGCGAAGTAGGGCGTGGCCAGATCGAAGTAACCCGAGGCCACGAACACCTTCATGTAGGGGTTCTTGCTCAGAGCCCTGCGCAGGGCCTCACTGGTGTCCGGGTGGCCCTCGCCGGCGGACCCCCAGTCCCACGGCTTCTTGACGCCGCCGAAGATCTCGTAGACCAGGTCGGTCTTGTAGCCGAGGGCGGTCCGCGCGTAATGGTTCATCATCGACGTGAACGGAGGCATGATCGCGGACATCGAGGGATCGTGCTCCGGATCGCTGTCCGACGGGTCGGCGTCGATCCCCTTGAAGCGGCTGTCCAGTCGGCCGACCGTGCGCCTCTCGTCCCTCAGGAGCTCCTTGCAGAACTTCCAGATGTGGATGCGCAGGTCGCGCAGGTCCACATACTCCGGCCTCAGGCCCGTCAGCCGGGCCAGCTTCGAGAGCACCTGCTTGCGCCTCTCCTCGGGGAGACGGTCGCCGAGCGCCAGAGCGGAGGCGTACTCCCCGATCGCGAACTCCTCCGCCTCGCGGAGCGCGTCCTTCAGCGAGGCCTGCAGGTCCTCCGGCAGGCGCTTGTGGTACCAGGCCGTCGCGGTGTAAGTCGGCAGGAACAGGATGTAGGGCAGGTCGTTGCCCTTGTGGAACCGCGCCGTCTGGAAGTTCAGGATCGAACTGACCAGCACGATGCCGTTGAAGGCGATGCCGCGGTCGATCAGGTAGCCGGAGAGCCCTGCGGCGCGCGTCGTGCCGTAGCTCTCTCCCACCAGATAGAGCGGCGAGTCCCATCGCTCGTAG
>DPBN01000180.1 GCA_003516955.1 Armatimonadota bacterium
ACGACGGGATTCGGGCGCGCCCTGCCGGATCCATGTCGCTGGGGTTGATCATCGCCATCGCGCTGGGGCTGGCCATGGACGCCTTCGCGGTCTCCATGGCCTGCAGCGCGTCGTTGGCGAGGCTGCGCGGCCGCCAGGTGTTCCGCATCGCGTTCCACTTCGGTTGGTTCCAGGCGATGATGCCAGTTCTCGGGTGGTTCGCCGGCACGGGCGCGCGGTCGCTCATCGAGCGCTGGGACCACTGGGTCGCCTTCGGCCTGCTGGCGCTGGTGGGGGGAAAGGCGATCCTTCAGGCGGTGCGCGGCACCGAGGAGTCGTGCGGCGAGAGGCGCGACCCCACGAAGGGCTGGTCGCTGGTGGCGTTCTCGCTCGCCACGAGCGTTGACGCCTTGGCGGTGGGGCTCAGCCTGTCGGCTTTGGGCGTGTCCATCTGGGTTCCGGCCGCGGTGATCGGCGTGGTGACGGCCTGCCTGTCCTGCGTGGGGATGCTGATCGGCGCGCGGGCCTCGGCTCGGTGGGGGAGGCCGATCGAGGTGCTCGGTGGGGTCGTGCTGATCGGGATCGGTCTCCAGGTGCTGGCCGAACACCTCTAGGCGCGGCCTGCCGTCGGCCGCCGCGTTCGAAGCCTTGGCCGTCGGCCCTCGGCACCCGTTAGCGACCGACCTTGGCCTCGTAGCGCAGGCCGACCGTGAAGTCCGGCCCGACATTCGCCCCTTCCGGCCAAGAGCCGTTGAACAGGTCGCGGTCCTCCGAGAAGAACGCCTCGACCAGCCCATCCCCCAGAAGCCTTCGGTAGCCGAACGTGACCAGACGGTGGGGGGCGTCCAACGGCGCGACGCCGGTGCGGAGGGCGGAATCCTCGTGCTGCCACTGCGCGATCCACTGGTCCCGCGAGTTGGGCGACCAAACCACCCCGAAACCCGCCTGCCAGGCGACGTCGCGCGCTCCCCGCAACCGGGTCGGACGGCCCTGCAGCACGGCCGCGCCGTAGGCGTGCAGGGTCCATCGCTCTCCGAGGCGCCAATCCCGCTCGGCCGCGGCGGCGAGGTCGGTCGCGCCGCTGCCCAGCAGCTGGCCGGCGTCGCCCGTGGGCAGCTTCAGGGCCACACCGAACCGCCAAGGCCCCGAGCTCCTCCTCACGACGAAGGCCACGTCTCCCAGGCCCGTCGCGGAGCCGAAGCTCCCGAGGTCGGGGCCTTGGATCGTCGCCCGGCCCTGTGGGGAGGCGTCTCGGAGCGGGTCGGTCCAGCCGAGGACGTTGCGGTGCCACCAGTCGATGATCCCGTCCAGGAACCCGCCGTGCCTCGCCAGGAGAGGCAGCTCCAAGCCGGCCTCGAGCCCACTTGGAAGGGCGCGGCGGAACTCCAGCAGAAGGCGCGAGACCTCGCAATCCTCCAAGTTCGAGCCGGCGGCGCGCAGGTCGTTGGCCTCAGTCCACGAGACGCTCCATCGGGACTCGCCGGACTCCAAGCCGACGTTCCCCGGCGTCCAGCGATAGAAGGTGAGGGACACGGCGCGGTGGTTGCGAGTGGCGATCAGCCCCTGGCCCGCGGCTAGGGACGGAAGGAGGAGGCAAGCGGCCAGGCCGAAACCTTTCACGCCGACAAGTTACCTTCTCGGATGACGGACGGAGAACCTAAAGAAGGGGCTCTTGAATCTCCGATCTATCCATCAGGTACGATGAATGCGCCGGAGTGTGAAATGCATGAAACATGTGCACCGTAGCATCGCAGCGGGCGACGCCTTCTACGGCGCCGTCACCGTCGGCGAGCGGGGCCAGATCGTGATCCCCGCCGAGGCCAGGGCCGAGCTCGGCATCCAAGCCGGCGACAAGCTGCTGGTGATGCGGCACCCGGTCTACAAGGGCCTGATGATCTGCAAGATCGACGAGCTTCAGATGTTCCTCAACGAGTTCTCCGAGTTCGTCCAGCGCATGCAGAAGAGCGCGCAGCAACAGGAGGAAGAAGCATGAACCCACTGATCGCCGCTTTGGCGCTCGCCGCCAACACCGCCCCCACTCTGACCCTCGACGAGGCCATCCGCATCGCGGAGGAGAACGCCTTCTCGGTGCGCGCGGCCGAGACGCGCGTGGAGAAGGCGCGCCAGCAGGCCGCCGAGGCCCAGGCCAATCTGTTCCCGAAGCTGACGGCGGAGGGGACGTACACGAAGCTCGACAAGGGAAGCACGGCGAACTTCGGACCGGGCGTGTCGGTCGTCATCCAACCCGATGAGACCAAGAACGCGAAGTTCACGCTGTCGTTCCCTGTGGACATCTCCGGCAACATCGGGCGGCTCGTGAGGGCCTCCAAGCTGTCGCTCAACGCCAGCAGGGAGACGCTCCAGGCGCAGAAGAACGACCTGCGCCTGAACGTGCGCACGGCCTACTACCGCGTCCTGCAGGCCCAGGAACTCGTGCGCGTGGCCGAGGACAACCTCGCCAGCGCGAGGGAGCGGCTGGCCAACGCCAAGAAGCAGTTCGAAGTGGGCGCGGCCGCGAAGATCGACGTGCTCCGCTTCGAGACTCTCGTGGCGAGCGCCGAGGCCCAGCTCCTCTCGGCGAACAACGGGCTGAGGCTGGCCAAGCAGGCGTTCAACAACGCGCTGAGCCGGCCCGTCGAGACGGAGTTCGAGCTCGCGCCGGTCCAGGCGGAGCCCGAGAAGGTGGAGGACGCGGCGAAGCTGGTCGAGCAGGCCCTTCAGAACCGGCCCGAGCTGAAGGCCGCTCAGAAGCAGCTGGAGGCGCTGGCGTTCATCCGCCGCGCGGAGGAGCGCGGCCTGAACCCGAGCTTGGGCGTCGCTGGCGTGTACCAGCACAACTTCGACCCCGGCTTCGGCGGAAGGAAGGACTCTTCGTTGGCGGTGGCCACGCTCACCATCCCGCTTTGGGACTCCGGCGTCACCCGCGCGCGCGTGAAGGCCGCCCGCCAGGACGAGGAGCAGGTCGCGATCCAGATCGAGCAACTAAAGCTCGGCCTGTCGCTGGAGGTCAACCAGGCCGTGACGAACCTGACCAATGCGATGGCCCGCCTGGAGGTAGCCCGCCGGCAGGCCGAGTTCGCCGCTGAGAACTTCCGGCTGGCGAAGCTGCGGTACGAGGCCGGCGAGGCCATCCAACTGGAGGTTTTGGACGCCCAGGCCCAAGACACGCAGGCCAAGGCGGACTTGGTGAACGCCCGCTACGAGGCGCTATCGGCCTATGCGGCCCTCCAGCGCGCCATCGGGGCGGATTCGCCCAACCCGAAGCAGTAAACGAAGCACTTAGGAAGACCTATGAAGACGGAGAGAGCGAAGTGGATCGGAGTGTCGGCCGCCCTGGCGCTTCTGGCGCTCGGCGGCTGCGTGAACCGCGCGGCGCAGAAGCAGGCCAAGGAGACCGAGGCGCTGCTGCAGGACAAGGTCCTGCCGGTGAGCGTGGTTCCGGTGAGCCGGACCGAGTTCGTGGACAGCATCGAGGTCACCGGCAGCGTGGTGGCAGGAACCGAGGCCTCGGTCGGCGCCAAGCTTCCGGGCAAGGTCGTTGAGACGCTGGTGGCCGATGGCGATCCTGTCGCGGCGGGCCAGGTGCTGGCCAGGCTGGACGACACGAACTACCGCCTCGCTCTCCGACAGGCCGAGGCGCAGGTGCAGGCGTCGCAGGCCCAGCTGCGGCAAGCGCTGACCAACGCGGCCGTGGGTCCCTCGCGCAGCTCGGCGGCGGTGGCGGCGGCCGAGGCCCAGCTCCGATCCGCCAAGGCTCAGCTGCAAAAGGCCGAGAAAGGGGCGCGGGACGAGGAGCGCGCTCAAGCGGCGAACAACGTCGAGGCCGCGCGCAGCGGCATGGAGACCGCCCGCAAGGAGCTGGAGCGGCGGCGGAGGCTCTTCGAGCAGGGCGCCATCAGCCGCCAGCTGCTCGACGTCGCCGAGAACCAGTACCAGATCGCCCTCAGCCAGTACGAGAACGCCCTGCAGGCCCAGCGCATCGCGCAGAGCGCGGTTCGGCCGGAGGACCTCGCGACGGCGCGCGAGGCGGTCCGCCAGGCCGAGGAGAACCTGCGGAACGCGCAGGCCGCCAAGAAGCTCGATGCCCTGCTCGGGCAGCAGGTGGAGGCCGCGAAGTCGGCCTTGGCGGCGGCCGAGGCGCAGGTGGCGCTTCAGCGGCAGAACATCGAGGACTGCGTGGTGCGGGCGCCGTTCGCCGGAAAGGTTGCCGGGCGTCCGGTTCAGCCCGGCACCGTGGTCGGCTCGGGCACGCCGATCGTTCGGCTGGTGTCCTCCGAGGGCCTGTACTTCGAGGGCGAAGTCCCCGAGCGCTCCTCCGCGCTGATCCGCGCAGGCATGCCCGTGGAGGTTCGCTTCGACGCGCTGGGCGGCAGGCCAATCCAGGGCCGCATCTCCGCCGTGAACCCGTCGGTGAGCACGGTCGGTCGCCTGCTGAGCGTCCGTGTGGAGCTTCCCTCCGGGGCGCAGGGCATCCGAGCCGGGATGTTCGCCCGGGGCACGGTGCGCCTGCGGTCCGTGCCCGGCTCGATCGTGATCCCGTTCCCGGCGATCGTGGAGCGGGGCGGCCGCAAGGTCGTGTTCGTGGTCGAAGACGGAAAGGCCAAGGCGGTGCCGGTGCGAATCCTGGAGGTTCGCGGTCTGGACGCCCGAGTGGAGGACATCCCCGTCGGAGCCCAGCTCGTGGTGAAGGGCCAGGACACGCTCGACGAGGGGAGCCCGGTGCGCATCGAGGCCGCTTCGGACGAGAGCGGGGCGGGGGCCTGAGATGAATCTGACCCGCGCCGCGATCGCACGGCCGATCTTCATCTTCATGCTGATGATCGGCGCGGTGCTGATGGGCACGATCTCGTACCGCAGCATGCGCGTCGAGCTGAACCCCGAGGTCAGCTTCGGCATCGTGACGGTCACCACGGTGTATCCGGGCGCCGGCGCCGAGGAGGTGAACAACCTCATCAGCCGGAAGATCGAGGACGCGGTGGCCGGCGTCAACGGCCTGAGGCAGATCACCAGCCTCAGCCGCGAGGGCGTGAGCGTCGTGGTCGTCGAGCTGGAGCTGGGCGTGAACCAGGACGTCGCCCTGAACGACGTGCGGTCGAAGGTGGACGGCATCCTGAACGACCTACCGACCGACGCCAAGAAGCCGACGATCACGAAGTTCGACACGGCCAGCCTGCCGATCCTGTACCTCGCGCTGAACGCGGAGAAGCTGGACTTCCGCGCCCTGCGCGACTTGGTGGACGACCGCATCGCCGACCGCTTCGCCCGGATCAGCGGCGTGGGAAGCGTGCAGGTGGTCGGCGGCGACGTCCGCGAGATCCAGGTGCGGCTCCGCAAGGAGCGCTTGGAGGCCTACGGGCTCGGCATCCTGGACGTGCAGCGGGCCATCCAGGCCGCGACCATGAACGTGCCCAGCGGCCGGTCCATCACCGACGGCCAGGAGGTCAGCGTCCGGGTGAAGGCGGAGTTCGCCGACGCGCAGGAGATGCGGGATACCTACCTGAGCGTCATGGACCCGAACAACCCGATGGCGAAGGGCCGGCTGGTGCGGCTGGGCGACATCGCGGAGATCGTCGACGTGAGCCAGGAGCGCACGCAGTACGCCCGGCTCGACGGCAAGGAGACGATCGCGCTCATCCTACAGAAGTCGCGCGATGGAAACGCGATCGAGGTCACCAAGCAGGCGAAGCAGACGATCCAGGAGCTGGAGGACCAGTACCGCGACATCGGTCTGAAGATCGTCGTGACCGACGAGCAGGCCAAGCGGATCAACGAGGCGCTGGAGGACCTGAACTTCTCGCTGGCGCTCGGCATCCTGCTGGTGGCGCTGATCATCTTCGTGTTCCTGCACGACCTGCGGGGCACGCTGATCGTGTCCATTGCGATCCCGATCTGCATGTTCGCGGCGTTCATCATGGTGAAGCTGTTCGGCTTCACGATCAACAACCTCACGATGCTGGGTCTGTCCCTGGCCGTGGGCGTGCTGGTGGACGACGCCATCGTCGTGATCGAGAACATCTACCGCCACCTGCGGATGGGCGAGGACCCGACGACGGCGGCCATCAACGGCCGGGCCGAGATCGGCTTGGCGGCCATCGCCATCTCCGCCGCGGACGTGGTGGTGTTCCTTCCGATCGCGTTCATGGGCGGCATCGTCGGCGAGTTCTTCCGGCCGATGGCGCTGTCGTACGTTTCGGCCGTCGTGTTCTCGCTGCTGGTCTCGTTCACCGTCACGCCGATGCTGGCCTCGCGCTGGTACAAGGCGGGCGAGGATTTGGAGCACCCGAGGACGCGCTTCGGCGTGTGGTTCGAGCGGAACTTCCACGGGCTGTCGAGCTTCTACCGCCGCGCGCTGGACTGGTCGCTGAGGCACCGTTGGTTCGTGTTCCTCCTGGGCAACTCCGCGCTGGTGGGCGCGATCACGTTCATCGCGGGCAGCTTCGGTGCGATGCAGCCGGCCTACGTGCTTTTCGGCGCGTCGGTCGTCATCGGCTTCATCACGATGGTCGTCAACGCGTTCCGCGGGCACTTCAGCCCGAAGTTCCTGGTGTACGGGGCGCTGTTCGGCCTGCTGTTCCCGCTTTCGGGTCTGACCGGGCAGGCGTACCGGGCCTACAAGGGCGAGGCGGTGTTCAAGTTCCAGTTCTTCCCGGACAGCGACGGGGGCCGCGTCACGGTGAACGTGCAGCTGCCTCCCGGCTCCAGCCTGAGCGCCACGGGCCGGGTCATCGAGCAGATCGAGCGGAAGCTGATCGGGATGCCGGACGCCAAGTACGTTCTGTCGAACGTCGGCAGCCAGGTCGGCGGCGTGTTCGGCGGGGGCAACACCGGCTCGAACTACGGTCAGGTGGTGGTGTCGCTGAACGACAAGAGGGCGCTGGCCGACAAGCTGGCGTTTTGGAAGCGCGGTGAGGAGAGGCTCCGCGACCGGGCCGACACGTCGGTGGCCGCGGAGATCATCAAGCGGATCGGCCGCATTCCGGGTGCGGAGGTCTTCGTGGCGGCGCAGTCGGGCGTCGGGGCCGCGGGCTCGGCGATCCAGATGTCGTTCCTCGGCGACGACCGCCAGCAGATCCTCGACACCGCGAACAAGGTGAAGCGCCTGCTGAAGACCGGTGCGGTGAAGGGCGTGATCAACCCCGACATCTCCTCCAAGCCCGGCAAGCCGGAGGTACGGGTGCTTCCCGACCGCGCGCGCCTGGCGGACATGGGCGTCTCGGTGGGTGAGCTGGCGATGGCCCTGCGCAGCCTCTACCAGGGCAACGACGACACCAAGTACCGGGTAGCGGGCAAGGAGTACGCCATCCGCGTGATGATGGACCTGGACGAGCGCAACGACCCGGCGTTGCTGGAGACCGTGCCGGTGCGGTTCGTGCAAGGCCGGCCGGTGTACGTGGGCGAGGTGGCGCAGCTGGTGCGGGGAACCGACGTGGACAAGATCCAGCGTCGGGACCGCATCGAGGAGGTGCAGCTCACGGCCGACCTGCTTCCCGGCTACGCCGCGGGCTCCGTGCAGGGCGAGATCGACAAGTGGCTGGCGGAGCAGAAGCTGGTTCCGCCGGGAGTCAAGACCAAAGCCCTCGGCCAGGCGGACTTTCAAGCCCGCGAGAGCGGCTACCTTTTCGGCGCGCTCGCGATCGGCCTGGTGCTGGTGTACATGGTGCTGGCGTCGCTGTTCAACAACATGCTGTACCCGTTCATCATCCAAGTGTCGCAGCCGCAGGCGATGGTGGGTGCGATCTTGGCGCTGATCCTGACGGACAGGCCGCTGAACATCGTGGGCTTCATCGGGATCATCACGCTCGTGGGGTTAGTGGGCAAGAACGCGATCCTTCTGGTGGATTACACGAACACTCTGCGCTCCAGGGGCAAGAGCCGCCACGATGCGATCCTGGAGGCCGGTCCCACGCGTCTGCGCCCGATCCTGATGACCACGCTGGCCCTGCTGCTGGCGATGCTGCCGATCGCCCTGGCCTTCGGCCGCGGCTCCGAGTTCCGCTCGCCGCTGGGCATCGTGATCATCGGCGGCATGGTCCTCTCCACGTTGCTGACGCTGCTGGTCATCCCTTGCTCGTACACGATCTTCGACGATCTGTCGGAGGCTTTCTCGCGCTGGCGGCGGCGGCACGGAAAGGCCTGATCGGGAGGGTTCACGGGCGGGGCCGGGCCGCGGCGAGC
>DPBN01000182.1 GCA_003516955.1 Armatimonadota bacterium
GGAAGGGGAGGCGGCCAAGAGGGGACCCCGGCGGGGTCCCCTCGCTTTCGGCGCGGAGGCTGCGGAGGCTACTGGGTCAGCTTCTCGACCCGGTTGTTCAGGACCGAGCTGTAGGGCCGGACCATCTCCTCGTTCAGGAACCTCTGGGGCGCGAACGACCGGAACAGGTTGCCCACGATCTCGTAGGTTCCGCCGTAGGCCGGGTCCAGGCTCACCGCCTGGCCGGCGTTCCGCAGGCTGGTGATGCGGCAGAAGCGCATCAGCAGCCGCATGCCGGTCTTGGAGCTGCTGAGGACGATCGGCGTGCGGGAGTTCGCCGTGGTGATGTCGCAGTTGTAGAAAGCCACCAGCCCGCTGTAGTCGTCGAACAGCGCCACGTAACCCCAGTCCGTCTTGGTGTTCTGGATCCGGCAGTTCAGGAACGTGATCCAGCCTCCCTCGGAGCAGTCGTTGATCACGGCCGTGCCGGAGCCGACGATGTCGCAGTTGACGAAGGCGATCGCGTCGGGCTTTCCGCTGCGCGGGTTGCCGTTCTCCTGCTGCGGGACGCTGGCGAGCGTGACCCTGCCGAAGCGGCTGTCCGTCGCCCGCACGTTCACCACGTTCGGCCCGATCCAGATGCTCTCGTGCGTGCAGTTGCGCAGCTGAACGTTGCGCGCCCCGCCGAGCCACGCGACGTTGCCGATGCCCATCGTGCCGCCCGAGCAGTTCTCGAACACGATGCGGCGGTCGTCGTAGCCGTGGGTGTCGAACTTCGCGCTCTCCTCGCACACGGAGTCGCGGATCGTGACGTCCGTCGAGCCGCTGTGCACGATGTAGCCGGAGTTGGGGTTGAAGTTGTGGGCGCGGCTGTTGGAGACGGTGACGAAGCGCGACCGGTAGATGCTGACGCCATACCCCGCCCCGGCGCCGGAAGCGACCGCGCCCTCGATGTCGATCCGCTCGAGGCGCGCGTTGCGCACCGTGTTCACGGTGACGGCGTCGCTCCAGTAGCCGCGCACCTTCAGGTCGGCCAGCACCAGGCCGTCGGTGAGGCCCGCCGACACGATGCCGTTCGTCGCGGAGTCGCCCACGACTCCCTCGAGGCGCAAGCCCGAGACCTCGATGTTGCGACAGACGGAGTCGCGCACGTCCGCGAGCTTGGGGCTGACCGTGTACTCGCGGCCGGCCGGCGCGTCGAGCACCGCCTGCCACTTGCCGGCGTCGAACGACACCACCCGCACGATCTCCGCGCGGTTCAGCACCGTGTTGTACGGCGGCTTGACGCCCTGGATCTTGTACTCGTCCCACAGCACGTAGAGGCCCGGCGGCACGGCCGGAGACGTGCGGGGCAGCTGCACGCGCGACGAGCCCTCGCTGACGGCGAGGACGGGGATCTGGGGCTTGTTCGAGATGCCCCAGTTGTTGAACAGCACCGGCACGGAACCCACGCGGACCGCGTGCGAGAGCTTCACGCTGGGCGTGCGGAGAATGGTCTGGTCGGACCCGGCGCCGATCAGAGCGAAGTCGGACGTGCCGGGCGGGATGACGATGGACGACTCGAGCTCGTACACTCCGGCGGGCAGGCGGTAGGCCTTGTCGCCGCGGGCGATGGCGGCGCGGATCTCGGCGTTGATCCACGTCGCGTCGTCGGCCGCGGCGGCCGCGCACGCCAGAACGGACGAACCGAGGAGAAAGGCGTTTCGGATGACTCTGAGCAGCATTGGTCTTCCCTCGATGCCGCAGGGGTTTTTCCGTCGCGAGACCCCTCCGTTGCCCGCCAGAATTGCCGGGTCGCTACCGAATCCGTAGCGACCCGGGCTTTGGACGGCGGCCGCCGCCGGGATGTTCCCGCGCGGGGGTATACTCCGCCCCCGAGGAAGCCGCCCGTGAACACTCTCTACCAGATTCTGATGGTGCTCGGCGTGATCGTCGCCGTGCTGTTCTCCGGTTTGGTGTTTCTGACCGGCAAAGGCGACGCGATGTCCGGCGGCTCCGGCGTGCGCACCACGTTCAAGGGCAAGGCCAGCTTCGACGACTACATGTCGCGCCTGGTGCTGATCCTCGGCAGCGCCTTCCTGGTGATCATGCTCGCCATGGACGTCATCGCCCAGCGGGCGCCCGATTCGTTCAACTGAGGGCCGATGTTCACCGGCATCGTCCAGACCACCGGCGTCGTCCGCTCGCTGGAGTCGGGGGTGCTGACCCTCGATCCCCAGGAGGTCCCCGGGGGCAAGCCTTGGACGATCGGCGAGAGCGTCGCCGTGAACGGCTGCTGCCTCACGGTGGTGGACGCCTCGGACGGCCTGCGCTTCGACCTCAGCGAGGAGACCATCCGCAGGACGTCGTTCCAGCGGGCCCGACCCGGCGCCTTGGCGAACCTGGAGCGCGCGATGGGCGAGGGAGACCGCTTCGGCGGGCACATCGTGCAGGGCCACGTGGACGCCACCGGCGAGATCGTGTCGATCCGGAAGACCGATCTGGCGTGGATCTTCCGCTTCCAGGCGCCCGCGGAGTACGACCGCTACCTGATCGACAAGGGCTCCGTCTGCGTGGACGGCATCAGCCTCACGGTGGTCGAGCCGAAGGACGGGGCGTTCGATGTCTGGGTGATTCCCCACACGTTCGAGGTCACGAACTTCCGAGCCGCCCAGCCCGGCGACTTGGTGAACCTGGAGTTCGACGTGATCGCGAAGTACCTGGAGAAGCTCGCGCAGCCGTTCCTCGAGAGGCTGCTGCGCGAGCGCTCCTCCTAGACCCGCTTCATGTCGCGCGGGCCGTCCCCCTCGGGCGGCGTCGCCTGGTCGTTCAGTTTCGACAGGTTGCGGAGCATCTGGCCGATGTCCTTGCCTCCGCGGACGGCGACGTAGACCGTGATGGTCGAGTACCACAGCAGGCACAGGGCCGTCACGCCGAGCCAAAGGTAGTGCAGTCCTTCCATCTCCCTCCTCCTAGGCCGCCGGGGCCTGCGTCTTGGGTTGCGGCTTGAGCA
>DPBN01000181.1 GCA_003516955.1 Armatimonadota bacterium
CGGTCTCGACCTGGGTCCAGGTGATCTTCGCGTCGCGCATCGCCCGGCCGCGCTTCGTGACGAAGTTGTAGATGCCGCCGTTGCCGTCCTTGTCGCCGGGATACCAGTTCTGGACGGTGGAGTACTTGATCGTGGCGCCGTCCAGCGCCACCAGCTCCACCACAGCGGCGTGCAGCTGGTTCTCGTCGCGCATCGGCGCCGTGCAACCTTCCAGGTAGCTCACGAAGGCGCCTTCATCGGCCACGATGAGCGTTCGCTCGAACTGGCCGGTGTTCTGGGCGTTGATGCGGAAGTAGGTGGACAGCTCCATCGGGCAACGCACTCCCTTCGGCACGTAGACGAACGAGCCGTCGCTGAACACCGCGCTGTTCAGGGTGGCGTAGTAGTTGTCGCTGTACGGGACGACCGAGCCGAGATACTGCCGAACCAGGTCCGGGTGCTCGCGGATCGCCTCGGACATCGAGCAGAACACGATGCCCAGCTCGCTGAGTTTCTCCTTGAAGGTCGTCGCCACCGAGACGCTGTCGAACACCGCGTCCACGGCCACGCCCGCCAGAATCTTCTGCTCGTCCAGCGGGATGCCGAGCTTCTCGAAGGTCCGGATCAGCTCCGGATCCGCCTCGTCGAGGCTGTTCAGCTTGGGGCGCTTCTTCGGGGCCGAGTAGTACACGATGCTCTGCAGGTCGACGGGCGTGTAGCGCACGTTCGGCCAAGAGGGCTCCTGCATCCTCGCAAGGTGGCGAAGAGCCTTGAGGCGCCACTCCAGCATCCAGTCGGGCTCGCCCTTCTTCTCCGAGATCGTGCGCACGACCTGCTCGTTCAGGCCCGGCGGGAGAGACTCGCTCTCGACGTCGCTGACGAAGCCCCACTTGTACTCGCGGTTGGCGAACTGCTCCAGAATCTCGTTGGACATAGCTTCTTTCCGGTTCCGTAACCGTTCTACCTTCGCTCGGCGGGAATAGTTTACGGAAAAGTCAAGAATGGGGCCGGCGGCTCGGCTGCCTCCCGCTGGAATAGGGCTTTGGAAACGCCTTCGGGGAGGCCCGGTCCTAGGACGGCGCCGAACGCGAGCCGCCTTGGCGCGAGCCGCGGGCCCCTGCAACCGACGCCCGGTCCGCGAGCGTAGCAGAGACGCATGCGACCGATCTTGGCGGGCATCGAGACCGAGTACGGTATCGACATCGAGGGCGTTGGACCCACGGGCCTGGTGGCCGTCGTCGCCGACTTCGTGCGCTCGTGCCCGATCGGGCGGCGAGGGTGGGACTACCGGTTCGAGAGCCCCAAGAACGACCTGCGCGGGTTCGTCGCGGAGGAGTTGGCCGTCGACCCGCAGGACATGCGGTTCGAGGCCGAGTCGCAGATCCCCGCCGACGGGGACGTCCGCTCGGACCGCGTGCTGCCCAACGGCGCGCGCCTCTACAACGACCACGGCCATCCGGAGTACTCCACGCCGGAATGCCGGTCCATCCGCTCCCTCGCGCTCAGCGATCTGGCGGGGTCGCTGCTTCTGCACCGCATGGCCGAGGCCGGCGACCGGGCGATCCGCCTCTATCGGAACAACACCGACTACCACGGCGCCAGCTACGGGACGCACGAGAGCTACCTCCTGCCGAGGAACGTCGGTTGGGAGCGCGCGCGGGACTGGCTCACTCCCCTCCTGGCCGTGCGCGGGTTCCTCTGCGGAGCGGGCAAGGTGGGCACGGAGGACGGCCCGGGCCCGGCGTTCCAGCTGACCCAGCGCGCCGACTTCTTCTCGGAGCCGATCGGCGTCGACACCCTCTACCGCCGACCCCTGTTCAACACGCGCGACGAGCCGCACGCCGACCCCGGCGCCTGGATGCGCGTGCACGTGATCTCCGGCGACGCCAACCCGACGTTCCAGGCCATCTGTCGCAAGGTGGCCCTGGCCAAGGCCGCGCTGATGCTGGCCTGCCTGGGCGAGCCGACTCCGTTCCGCCTGAGCGAGCCCGTGCGGGCTTTCCGCGACGCTAGCCGCGACCCCTCCGGCGACTGCCGCATCGAGCTGGCCAACGGGTCTTGGACCACGCCGCGCTCCATCCTGGACACGCTCGTCGGGACGGCCCTCGCCCGGCTGGACCCGGCCTGGGATCCGGAGCTGATGGCTTGGCTGCGCGACTGCGGAGGGCTGCTGGACGCCTACGACTCCGACACCGAGCGCTTCGCTCGCGAGGTGGAATGGGCCGCCAAGAAGCTGGTGTTCGAGCAACTGAGCGACGAGACCGGCGTGCCGATGGGAAGCCCCGAGCACCAGGCCTACGACCTCGCGTTCCACGACTGCGACCCGGCTTCGAACCTGTTCCGCGCGTTGGAGATCGACGGCGCGTTCGCCGAGCAGCCCAGCGCCGACGAGCTCCAGCCTGCGCTCGAGCGGTCTCTGGACCCGACCAGGGCCGCCATCCGAGGTTTGGCCGTGCAGGAGTTCCCCGAGAGCGTGGCGTCGGTGTGCTGGCGCACGATCGTCCTTCGCACGCCCGACGGAACCGTCCAGGCCGACCTTCCTCCCGACCTCGACGCGCCGGCGCAACTCGGGGCGTGCCGGGACGTAGAGAACTTTGTCCGAACTCTCCAGGAGGCCGGAGTGCCATGCCAGAAGACCGATTGACCCGACCCGTTCCGCAGGACCCGCTGAAGAAGCACGCCGACGAGAGCGGCCCCTCGACGCCGAAGGTGGGCAAGCCGGGCGGCGACAACGAGCTGCTTCGCCGCCTCCGCAAGGTCGACCCGGATCAGGCGAAGCGCTACCGCCAGCGGTCCGGGCAATGATCGAGACCCGAGCTCGCTCGTTCGCCGAGCTGGTGGGATTCCCGGCCTGCCTTGGTCCGGCGCTGCCCGGGGAGACCCACGGCACCACCGTGCTCGCCCTGCGCTTCGACCAAGGCGTGCTGGTTCTGGCGGACCGCCGGGCCACGGCCGGCAACCTGATCATGTACGACCAGGCGGAGAAGGTCCTGCCGCTCGACGACCACACGGTGGTGGGCATCAGCGGAGCCTACGGTCGCTCGCTGGAGGTGTGCCGCTTCCTGCGCCACAGCTTCAAGTTCTACGCCCGGATGCACCTGCAGGAGCTTTCCTTCGAGGGCAAGCTCATGGAGATCAGCCGGGCTCTGGCGGCGAACCAGGCCGAGGCCATGGCCGGAGTCGGGTTCTTCCTGCCGATCGTGGCCGCCTACGACCGGGCGCGGTACTCGTTCGGCGTGTACTTCTTCGACGGGGCCGGCGCCCGCTTCGAGAACGGCTCCTACGCCTGCGCCGGCAGCGGATCGGAGCGGATCCGGGGCGTGTTCGAGTACCTGCAGCGAACCAAGGGCCCGTTCCAGGAGAGGGGCCTCGACGACGTGCTCCGCGAGGGTCTGGTGCTGCTCGACATCGCCGCCGACCTCGACTCCGCCACGGGAGGCTTCGGCAAGGTTCCGCCCGTCGCGAGGGTGCTGGACCGCGAGGGCAACCGTCCGCTCGATCCGGAACGGCTCGCCGGCGCGATCCGAGACGTGCAGCGATCCTGAGCCACCCGCTCCGCTGGGTAGCATCGGGGCGTGCTGACCGTCCCGCTCCTGCTTCTTGCGATGGCCGCCGGACCGAGCGGCCGGGTCGTGGTGCCGCTCGAGACCGGCTGGGAGTTCCGCCGCGGCGAGATGCCGGGCTACGAGTTCCCCCGGCGTTGGCGCAAGGTGACCGTGCCCCACGACTTCGCCATTGAGGACCTACCCCCGGCGCCACAGACGCCGGAAGAGCTGGAGCCCATCGCCGGCGAGTGGCGCTTCCGGCTCGGCGACGACCCATCCTGGAAGGACCCTAGCCTGGACGATTCGGGTTGGAAGACCGTCCGAGTTCCGTCGACTTGGGACGCGCACGGCGACGCAGCCGTCAACGCCTATGGCTGGTATCGCCGCAAGCTGCGGATCCCCGCCGGCCTGGCCCGCAAGGGCTTCGTGCTGCCGCTGGGCAAGCTCGACGACGTCGATGAGGCGTTTCTGAACGGCGTGCGCATCGGGGGCTTGGGGTCCTTCCCGCCCAACTACCGAACGGCTTGGTCGCAGATCCGCCTGTACCGCGTCCCGCCCGGGCTGGCCCGCGGCGACGGATCCGACGTCCTAGCGGTTCGGGTCTACAACGGCGGCGGTCAGGGCGGCTGGTACGCGGCCTCCGAGCGGCCTCTGCGTTCCGGCCCGTTCGACCGCGGCGCTCCCG
>DPBN01000305.1 GCA_003516955.1 Armatimonadota bacterium
GTACCCGCCGTACATGCCGATCATCACGCGGTCCCAGTTGTTGCCCGCCGACATGCCGTACTGCGCGAAGGTCCCGTCCGGCCTGCGGAGGGTCAGCCGCTTGGCCAGCGCGCGGAACTGGTCCCACGTAAGCGGCTCGGTGGGCTTGGGCCACTGCGAGCGCGGGATGCCGCTCTCCTCCAAACGGTCCTTGTTGTAGGCCAGCGTCCAGATGGGAAGCTCGAGCGGCATGCAGTACAGCCTGCCGTTCCAGGTCATGTTGCGCAGGGCGACGGCGTGGAACTCCTCCTTGCGGATGCCGGACCCCTCGAGGAACCGGTCGAGCGGAAGGAGCGCGCCGCGCGAGGCCCAAACGCCCACGGCGCCGCTGTAGAACGACATCACGTCGGGCGCGATGCCGCCCGCGGTCTGGGTCTGGATCTTGGCCCAGTACTGGCCCCACGGATACACCGACACGTCGACCCGGATGTCCGGGTTCGCCTCGACGAACTTGCGGCAGATCTCCCGGGCGTACTTCACCTCGCCCGCGCCGCCCCACATCGCGTAGGTGACGGTCGTCTTCGGGCCGGTGTAGGTCGGGTTCTCGATGATCTCGCTGCCGACGGCCTCGGCCGCAGTCAGGCCGAGCAGCCACGCCAAACCGAGCCTTGCAGGGACATTCCGCACGGCCCCATCTTGGCACAGGGTCGCGTCGTCACGGAGCCGGTGGCGCCCGGTGGACCGACCACGCCGGCCGCCAGCCCAGCATCCGCTCCGCCTTGGAGCAGTCCACGAAGGAGGCGTGCCCTTCCAAGCCCGGAGGCAGCTCCAGGTGCGGCCAGATCGCGCTCAGGTACTCCCGCGTGGGAACGAGGTTGAACAGGTCCTCCGCGAACACGTTGTAGGCCTCGAACCCGACCGGGGTCCGCTCGAGCGCGAGGCAGAACGCCTCCGCCGCGTCGTTCACGTGCACGTAGGTGCAGAACCCGTCCCTAGCCTCCCGGCGCTCGCGCAGATGGGAGACAATGTCCGCCCAGGAACCCCAAGACCCCAGTACCCATGGGAAGCGCAGAGCCGCCAGCGAGAGCCCAGGGTTGGTGGCGGCGAGCATCCCCAGATAGGCCTCGTTGGCCACCTTGCTCGCGGCGTAGGCGTTGCGGGGGCGGAGCGGGTGCGCCTCGTCGACCGGCAGGCGCTCGGGAGCCAGCGGCTCGTCGGACCCCCAGGAGCCGTACACCTGCGCCGAGCTGGCATAGAGGATCCGCTCCGCGCCGAGCGAGGCCGCCGTCTGGAACACCGTGGACGCGATGCGCGCGTTGGCGGCGTACACCTCGTCCGGAGGCCACGGGCCCCAGACGTGGGTGAACTCGCCCAGGTGGATCACCGCCCTGGCCCCGCCCAGGTGCCGCATCGCGTGTTCCCGGTCCGTGAGGTCCGCGTAGGCCCAGGCGAAGCGCCGCTCGCGCGGCGGTTTCCGATCCAAGCCGAGCACGTCGTAGCCCCGTTCCGCCAGCCGAGCCACCAAGCGGGAGCCGATGCCCCCAGAGGCGCCCGTCACCACAACCCGATCAGCCATCGGCGCCATTTTGACGCCCGGCGTCCGCCGCTCGCAGGTTCCTGAGGTTCGCCTTTGCGTTCCTTAACAAACCCTCATAGCCCGCGCGCCGGACCGGCGAGCCCCGCGTCGCCTCGTCCCACTGCTCGCGGGTCCACGCAAGAATCTCCTCCAGGCTGGGCCAGCGACGCACGGAGAGGAAGTCCGGGACGGCGGTCGTTCGGGCCCGCTCCGGCTGGCTGGACCGGGGTTGGTTGAACGGGCAGACCTCCTGGCAGACGTCGCAACCGAACGTCCAGTCCCCCACCGCCTCCTCCTCCCAGGGCTCGAACGGTCTGCGGAGCTCGATGGTGAGCGTGCTGACGCACCGCGCGGCGTCCACGGCCCAGCGCTCTCCGAGCCGAACGATCGCACCGGTCGGGCAGGCCTCGATGCAACGGGCGCACGTGCCGCATCCGCCCTCGGTGGGGACGTCCGGCTCCAGCTCGAGCGTCGTCGCCAGGCCGCCGATCAAGAACCAGCTGCCGAAGCGCGAGTCGATGAGGCACGTGTTCTTGCCGAACCAACCCAGGCCGGCGGCCTGCGCCCAAGCCCTCTCCAGAACGGGGGCGGAGTCGACGAACGGCCGGAACCGCTCCCCGGGGAACTCCTCCGAGGCACGGGCGGCCACCCGGCGCAGCCTGGAGCGGACCACCTTGTGGTAGTCCCTCCCGAGAGCGTACCGAGCCACCCGCGGCCATCCCGGCCGAACCTCGGGCGGTTGGGCATACCCCAGCGCCACCATCAGCACGGAGCGCGCGCCCGGCAGAATCGCCTCCAGGCCTCGGCGCTCCTCGCTCCGGGCGGCCATGTAGCCCAAGGAACCGTGCAGGCCGGCGGACAGCCACGCCTGGTAGGCCAGCCAGGCCTCCGGTCGGAGCGAGACGGCGACGCCGGCGCGGTCGAAGCCCTGCTCGAGGGCGAGGGCTTTCAGCCGTTCGGCTCGGGACTTTGTGCCCTGATCCCCGCAAGAACCCATCGGTGTCTCCCAGTTGCCCCTATACTGTTGCTTGGATCGGCAACGTGGGCCGGTCTGGCGAGGAAGCCCGTCGCGCCGTGGTCCGAGAGGGTCGCGGGTGGGCGGCTCCCCAGCCGTTCGTTGGAAGGCCTCATTGGCCGTGTGATTCGAAAGTCGAGGTTGAAAACATGATGATCCGCAGTTTGGGCGTGCTCGCCCTAATCTCCGTTGCCAGGGTGGCTGCCGCCGCTCCCTACGTCTCGTTGTTCCAGAAGGACGCCACGTCCTACATCAAGGACGTTTCCATCCAGCGCGATGGTCCCACGTTCGCCGCGACCGACTGGGTGTACGGCCGCGTGATCGTGGACGAGGGCGACACCACCTCCCCGGCCCCGCAGGACTACCTGACCCAGGCGGCCCGGATGAAGGCGCTCGAGGACGGCGTTCTGAACACCAACTTCCTGTGCGTCGAGGTCAACCAGGGACTCGTTCCCGGCCCGGTTCAATACTCCAAGTTCTACGCCCATGGGCGTGCCGGCTACCTGGTGAACCTGGTGCGTGACCCGATGCTGCGCGACGACCGCGACGCGATGGCCGGGTTGCAGCTCGCGCTGTGGGAGGTCGCCTACGACGACACCAACAGCAACCCGGACAACCTGCTCGCCGACCGCTTCCAGCTCTACTCGAGCGGGCAGTTCAACGCGACCGCGCGCGGGTGGGCCAACACGTTCCTCACCTGGAGCGTGGGGCAGTCGGCCGGTTACTACTACTACAAGTCCCCGTCGGTGCGCGACAACCAGGGCGTGGCCCATCAGGACCTCGTCTCGACCGTTCCGTCGCCCGCCGCCTTCCTGCCGTTCGCTGTGGGCCTCGTGTCGGCCATGCGCCGGCGCCGCAAGTAGGCTCCGTCCGGAATCCCGGTCCTTGAGGCCGGTCCCCCCGCCACGTTCGGGGAGACCGGTTTCTCACTTTTTGGATGCCGACTCGGCGCGACGCTCCAGGGCGGCCGCCACGAGGCCCCGGAAGAGCGGGTGCGGGCGGTTCGGACGGCTCCGGAATTCGGGGTGGGCCTGCGTGCCCAGGAAGAACGGGTGCGACGGCAGCTCGATCATCTCCACCAGTCGGTAGTCCGGCGACACGCCCGAGACCACCATGCCGTGCTGGATGAGCGTCTCGCGGTAGTCGTTGTTGACCTCGTAGCGGTGCCGGTGCCGCTCCGCGATGCGGATGGCGCCGTACAGCTTGGCGGCCTTCGTCCCGTGGACGAGGTTGCAGGGGTAGGAGCCCAGGCGCATGGTGGCGCCCTTGGCCTTCACGTGCTTCTGCTCCGGCAGCAGGTGGATGACCGGGTGCGGCGTCTCCTCGTCCATCTCCTCGCTGTTGGCGCCCAGCAGGCCGCAGACGTTGCGGGCGAACTCGATGACGGCAATCTGCATGCCAAGACATAAGCCGAGGAAAGGAATGTTGTTCTCGCGCGCATATCTGCAGGCGGTAATTTTACCCTCGATGCCTCTGTTTCCGAAGCCGCCGGGGATGAGCACGCCGTTGCAGTCGCTAAGTAAGCCGCCTACGTTTTCAGCGGTTATGCTTTCGCTGTCCACCCATTTGATTTCGATTCTCGAACCGTTCTCATAGCCGGCATGCCGCAAAGCCTCTGCTACCGAAAGATAAGCGTCATGCAGCTTTACATACTTGCCGACGATCGCGAT
>DPBN01000423.1 GCA_003516955.1 Armatimonadota bacterium
CGCGCGTTGCTGCGGCCGTGGCAGATGATGCACAGCCCGTTCAGCCCCAGCAGCGGCGACCCGCCGTACTCGGCGTAGTCGAGCCGCTTGCGGACGTTGCCGAACAGCTTGCGGAGCGGCAGGTACGGGACCCTGGCCAGAGGGTTCTTCGGCACCTCTTCCCGGATCATCCGGATCAGAAGCTCGGCCACGCCCTCGCTCGTCTTGAGCACGACGTTGCCGACGAACGCGTCGCACACGACGACGTCGGTCTCGGCCTCGAACATCTCCTTGCCTTCGATATTGCCCCGAAACCAGGGGTGTTTGCTCAGCAGGGCGTACGCTTCCTGGGCGAGCCGGTTGCCCTTGCCCTCCTCTTCGCCGATGTTGAGCAGGTGGACGACGGGGTTGGACCGGCCCATCGCCCGCTCGGCGTAGGCCCGGCCCATCAGCGCGAACTCGACCAGGTGCTCGGGGTCCACGTCCGGGCTGGCGCCGGCGTCCAGCAGCAGGAACGTGCCGCCGCGCCGAGGAAACGTGCAGGCGATGGCCGGCCGGTGGAACCCCGGGATCTGCCTCCAGGCGAGCAGGCAACCTGCCGCAGCCGCGCCGGTGTTCCCCGCCGACACCAAGGCGTCCGCCGCCCGGGCCTTCACCAGCTCGGCCGCCACCACCAGCGAGGAGTCCCTCTTCTTGCGCAACGCCTCGATCGGCTTTTCCGACATTCCGATCACCTCGGTGGCCCCGTGCACCACCAGGTTCGGCGGGCAGGGTCTCGGCAGAAGGGGGTGGATTCGCTCCGGGACACCCACCAGCGTCACGGTGCCGCGGATGTCGGGGCTGGCAAGGACGGCTCCGGCAACGATCTCGTCTGGGGCGTGGTCGCCCCCCATGGCGTCCAGCGCGATGTTCACTCTTGCGCGTCCTCGGGCGGAAGGAGTTTCTTGAGTGCGGCGAACGGCGTCTCCGCTCCGTCCTGCCGCTTCCGGAGCAGCTCGGCCGCCGCGACGGGGCACGGGCCGTCCCATCCGAAGTCGCACAGCGGCTGCGTGGGAAGGCTCACGATCAGCCACTGGCGGAGCAGGGCCTCCACCATCAGCTGGTTGCCCTCGAACAGCGGGTACGGCTCCTCGGCCTTCACCACGGCGTGCTCGCGCGGGTTGAAGCTGCTGGGCACGCCCTCGACCGGGAACTGCTCGTCCAGCTCGAACTCCACGTCCTTCTCCAGTGGCGCGAGGCACCGCGCGCACTCGACCACGACGCGCGCCCGGAACCTCCCCCGGATCAGCAGGAGGTTGCCCGTGCTGACGGCGGTGAGGGTGCCCTCCAGCGGCGAGACGAGGTCCAGATCCTCCTCCTCGCTGAGCTCCGTGGAGATCTCCGCTTCGATCGTCCGGCCCGGATGCTGCAACGCCTCGTTCAGGTCGAGGAGGTCCTGCCGTCTCATGTTTCGGGCAGTTTACCCCCCTCCAGCCGACGCTTCCTCCCCAAGGCTTGTTCACCCGTTAACCCATCGGCCACAATGCGGCCATGGTGACGACGATGGCGATCGGAATCTCGGCGACGATGCTGCTCGCGATGCCCCAGCAGGCCGACGGGCTGAACGGCGTCCCTGCCTCGCGCTTCGCCCACTTCCAGAAGGGCGTCAACATGAGCCACTGGTTCAGCCAGTGGGGCGACCTGACCCCCGCCCGGTTCACCTCCTACGTGACCGAGCGCGACATGGACCTCATCCGGCAGGCCGGCTTCGACCACGTGCGGCTGCCGTTCAACCCGGACCCGTTCTGGAACGATGCGGACCCCGCGAAGATCCGCCCCGTTCCGCTGTCGTACTACAAGAAGGCGGTCGAAGGGTTCCTGAAGCGGGGCCTCGCCGTGGTGGTGGACATGCACCCGGAGGACCCGTTCAAGAACCGCATCGCCACCGACGACGCGTTCGTGGCCAAGGCCGCCGCCTTCTGGCGCGCGTTCGCCAAGGAGATGGCCTCGTTCGACCCGGAGCGGGTGATGCTCGAGATCATGAACGAGCCCTCGATCGACGGTCGCGGCGCCAAGGACCCGGTCCGACGCTGGCACCAGATCAACACCCAGCTGGCCAAGGCGATCCGCGAGGGCGCGCCGCGGCACACCATCGTAGCCGCCGGCGGAGGATGGACGGGCGTCGACCAGTTCGACACGCTGGAACCGATCCCGCTGCGGAACGTGGTCTACAACTTCCACTGCTACGACCCGTTCGTGTTCACACACCAGGGAGCGACTTGGGGATGGGACATGTCCCGCCTGATGAAGGCCGTTCCCTATCCCTCTTCGCCGGAGGCCGTGCAACCGGCCATCGCCGCCAGCGACCCCAAGGTCCGCGACATCCTGATCGGCTACGGCAACGAGCGGTGGAACCGCGCGCGCCTGCGCTCACACCTCAAGAAGGCCGCGGACTGGGCTGCCAAGCACCGCGTGTACCTGACCTGCAACGAGTTCGGCGTGTACATCCCGAACGCACCGCGGGAGTCGCGGCTGGCATGGCTGCGCGACATGGCCTCGGTGCTGCGGGAGTACCGCATCGGCTGGGCCATGTGGGACTACGCCGGCGGGTTCGCGGTGGCGCTCGGCGAGCCGGGCAAGCGGACCATGGACCGGGACGTGCTGAAGGCGCTCGGGCTGTGACCGCCTGGGATCGGACGAGGTTCGGGGCGAACTACGTCCCCAGCCGCGGCTGGTACGACCGCCTGTGGAGCGACTTCGACGCGGCCGAGGTCCGAGACGACTTCTCGGCCTTGGCCGACCTCGGCTGCGACCACCTCAGAGTCCAGCTGGTCTGGCCGTGGTTCCACCCGGAGCCGGGGGTGCTGAGCCGGGTTCACCTTGAGCGCCTCGAGCTGCTGCTGGACGAGGCGGAGCGCACCCGGCTCGGCGTCTGGCTCTGCCTTTTCACGGGCTGGCTGTCCGGGTTCGCGTTCGAGCCGGCGTTCGTCCCGCGGGAGGCGTTCTTCGGGACGTCGGCCAGGGGGCACCAGGAGCACTACATGGCCGCGGTGGGGCGGGCGACCGCGGACCATCCGGCGCTCGAGGGGTTCGACCTCGGCAACGAGATGAACGTCGTCTGGAGCGCGCCCATCGAGGCGGGCGACGAGTGGCTGCGGTGGGCCGTCGCGCTGCTGGGGGACGCCGCGCCAGGGCTTCCCGTGGTCTGCGGGATCGACCACCAGCCGCTGTTCCGGCCAGCGACCTTCTCCCCGCGGGGCATCGCGGAGGCCACCGGCGTGGGCATCGTGCACGCCTACGCCTACTGGTCGGGCGCGCAGGAGCGGTATCCGCCGAGTCATCCGCTCGTGCGGCGGCTGGGGGCGTACCTGGCGCGGCTGTTCCGGTCCCTCGCGGGCGATCCGCGCCTGCCGGTCTGGCTGCAGGAGTTCGGTCAGAGCGGCAGCTGCTGGCCGGAGGGGGACATCCCGGCGCTGCTGGAGGAGGGCGTGCGGGCCGGCGTGGCCGAGGG
>DPBN01000102.1 GCA_003516955.1 Armatimonadota bacterium
CCGCCGCTCAGAGCGGGCGTGCGGCCGCGAGCGACTCCAGCGCGTCTCCCAGCTCGTCCTCGTCGCTGGGAACCTTGAAGTCGGGCACCAGGTACCACGCCTCCCGCAGTTCGGCATAGCCGCCGGATGCCACGCGCGTCATCGGACCGACGCTCTCCACCTCGAGCATGTCCTCGCGAGTGAACGTCTCGAAGTTGCAGCCGAAGTCCGGGTAATCCGCTCCCTTCTCGAACGGAAACCGCTTGAGGAACAGCGACCCGTGGTTGGCGTAGCCCGCATAGCCCTGCGAGACTTGGGCGCCAACCTTCTGCGGCGGAAGGCTGTCCTGCCGCAGCCGAACGACGCGCCTTCCCCACGTCCACCTCGGGTCCTGCATGTTGGTGTAGCCCCACAGAACCAGCGGGCGCGCCGGCAAGAAGTCCTCGCTGTGGGGGACGAACGGCGCCTGCGGGAAGAGGCAAACGCCGCCCACGCCCATGACGGTGAGGCACCACGGGGCGAGCTCCACCTCGTAGGCCGAGCGGTTGTGGATGCGGTGAGTCAGCGCCAAGCCGCCCAGCTGCGGGCGGGTGGCGATGCGGATCTCCTTCTGGATGCACCACTGGTCCGGTTTGCTCAGAAAGACGTACTCGCCTTTCTCCTCCCTGGCCTCGACGGGATCGTTCTCCGGCACGTAGGTCTTCTTCCAATCCTCAGGGGCGATCCAGAGCCTGTGCCCGCCGTAGGAGCGGTACTCGTCGCCACCCTTTTGGCCCTTGGTCTCGGGCGCCACGTGCATGAAGTTCGGTCCGCCGATGAAACCGTAGCGGATGACGCGCGGACCAACATCCAGCGTCACCAGGGCTTCCGTGTCTCCGGAGACGATCCTGGCACAACTCCAACCTTCGAACTGGACCACTTCCATGGCCCATTCTAGCCCGAAGAGACGAGACGGAGCCTAGAACCGCAGCTGGTAGTCGAGGCGGATCGTCCAGTTGTCGCGGCCGCCATTCTCGAAGCTGTGCTCGTAGCTCACGTTGCCCAGGAAGAGGCTGAGGTTCTGGTTCGGCCCCGGCCGCTGATCGAACTTCAGGTGATAGCGGTGGGCGGTCCTTCTCCGACCGTTGGCGGCCGACTCCTCCAAGCCGTAGAACAGTTCCACAGGCGAGCCACTCCGCTGCTTGAGCGTGACGTTGAAGCCTGCGACCCTGCTCATCTGCCTGGTCTGACCGTTGTAGAGCTCCTCGAACGAGCCTCCGACCGACGTGTCCGGGTTCGTCTGGACGTTCAGCTTCCAGCGCTCGGCCCGCGAGGCTTGGATGACCGAGCCGAGCAGAGCGTCGCCCCGCGTGACCTCCGGGTTCTGCACAAGCTGGTGGGTGACTTCGACTCCCTTCATCGGCCTGGCGGTGACGCCGATGTTCTGGATCTGCACGTCCTCCGGCTCCGTCGGCAGCGACCTCTCCTTGAGGTAGATGGATCCGATCAACCAGCGCTTGGGATCTTGGTCCGTCGTGAACGAGAAGGACCGGTCCACCGCGCGGTAGCCGCTGTTGTGCATCTGGCTCCGGTACTGAAGACCGAACGTGTTGTTCCCCCACTTGCCGTCCATGGCGAACAGCCGGTTCTCCCGGAGCCAGGCGGTTCGATCCGAGGCCGCATCGAACCCGAAAGCCAGCTTGACGTCTTGCATCGGGCCGAAACGCATGGGCTTCGAGGTGGACAGCTGCACGTTGCTCGTCGCCTGAACTCGGCCCTCGTCCCACGCGGTTGCCTGGTAGGTGGCCGCGCCGATGGCGATGTTGCCGAGCTGGGGAGCCCCGCTCACACCCGGCGAGGCACCGAGGAGGAGGTTCTCCTTCGTGACGCCGTTGTTGCCGATGGCCTGGCGGTCGAACCCGTAGCTGAGGCGGAAGCCGTTGCCGAGATCCCACCAGAATCCGACGTTCCTCTTGCGCTCGTCCCTGTCGGTGCCGGTTCGGTCCACGGACACGTCGGCGACCTGAACCCCCGTGCGCGGACTCAGAGCGGTTCGGACCGTATGCGTGCTGACCGACTCCTTCGTTCCATCGTCGAAGGCCGTGCGGGCTTGCTCCGTGGCGAGCTCGGTCTTGCCGTCGATCCTCGTCTGGTAGGCGACGATCTCCTTGTCGTAGCCGACGAGACCGGCGTTGAGGTAGTCGGTGGTCTCGCGCAGGTAGCGCACCACGCCGAAGCGGCCCATGTCGCGGACCAGCGTCATCCGCTCGACTGCGGCCCGGAAGAGGTCGGTCGCGTGCAGCTCGTCCACGTGCACCGTACGGTTGCTGAGGTACTCGACCTTCGTGCTCTTATCCGGGTTGAACTGGAGCAGCAGGTTGCGGACGCCGCGGCTCTGGTTGAACACATCCGAGCTGGCGTTGAAGTCGAACGCCTCCAGCGACAGGGTCGGCAGGAGCCGCCACTTGATCTGGAAGTCCTCCTCGTTGAACCCTTGGAGCGACGCAAGAAGATCGCGTTCCGAGTCGATCAGCGCCCGGCCGGCGCCGAACTTCTCGTCCACCGCGCGTGCGCCATAGGCGATCTCCACGCCCTTGTCCCGATAGCTGAGGCGGGTCCTCGCAAGCCCGGAACCGCCCAAGCCGGCCGTGGTCGTGTCCAGCGAGGCGGCCTTCTGTCCGCCCATGTTCAGCGAGAGCGCAACATCCTGCCGAGCCAGACCGGTTACCGTTCCGAGACGTTCGCGCTCGAACATCATCAGGTTTCCGATCTCCGAGAACCGGTCGCCGAGGTTCTGCCTCCGCACGCTGAGGCTCATGCGGGGGTTCGAGACGCCGATCGACTGGAGCCAGCCGCCGTCTTGGCGACCCGACAGGCGCACCTCGTCGAAGCGGACCTGCCACCCCTTGCCCGGCTGCCACTCCAGCCGCGTGAGGTCGCGCTGCACCCCCTCGCCCCGAAAGAACCAACCGCGCTCCTCCGGTTTGGTCGCGAGCCCCGGCTGGTAGCCCTGGGCGATGCGCTGGATCGCCTCGTCCTGCTCGGCCTGGCTCAGCGACCCCAGCCGCCCGAACCCGGCATCCGATCCCAGCCGCGTGTGGCTGAGGGACCACGTCTTGCCCTTGGCGTCGAGGAAGGTGCTCCGGTACTCCCCCGTCTTGCCTGCCACCAGAGACTGCCGGAACTGGATCGGCTGGGACGATCCGCCGAACACGGCGGCATCCAAGGCCAGATTCCTCCGGTGCAGCCCCTGCTCCCTGGCCCACTGAGCCTTCTCCGGCTCGAACAGGCTGTTGAACCGCGTGAAGGAGGAATCGATCTCCTGCTCGCTGAGCGCCAGGCGGAACTTGCCCGCGTCGATCGCCCAGGAGTTCCGACGGATGCCGGCGCCCGAGCCTGCGAAGTCCTCAATCAGGCTCTGCTGATAGTCGAGCTTGCCCAAACCTGCCTTGAAGCTCGCGGTCCACCGCTCCCGCTGGAGACCCGCCTCGGCCGCCAGCTGCTGACGGTCCTGCTCGGCGAGGTCCTGGAACCTGCGGAACTTCGGGTCGACCCGCCTGGACTCATAGGCGAGGGCCACGTTCGGCGACTGGAAGCCGTAGCCCATCCACGAGATCTTGCCGTCGTCGCCGCCGACCTCCCGGTAGGACTGCGAGATCGAACCCAAGCCGATGCCGACGTCCTTGAGAGCGAAGCCCAGTCGGTTCAGCCCTCGCTCCTTCTGGAGCTGGGCAACCCGACCGGCGTCGATGCCCGCGTCCTGCAACGCGCCGAAGTGGCTGAACCCCTTGTCGATGTCCTGGTAGTCGACCTCAAGCGATCCGGAACCCAGGCCGACCTTCAGGTTCTGCACGATCGCCTGGCCCGTCTCCGCGGGAGCGCTGCTCAGCCCGCCCGCCTGGAATCCAGAGGCGGCGGTCGTTTTCCGCCTCTCGCCGACCACGAACGCACCGGTGAGAGCGCCCTCACCGAACTTGAACGCGTTGTTCCAGCCGTAGACGTTCGAGGTGAACACGTTGGAGCCGACCCTCTCCGTCAACCCCATCCCCAGCGTGAGGCTCATCGCTCCGGGAACCAGGGAGTAGCGGAAGGCACCCAATCCGGCGAACTGCTGCGCGGGCGGCTTGTAGTTCGGCTCGTAGCGGTAGGCGGCGCGCAGGACCATGCCGGGCTTGACGGCGCGCATCAGGTAGATGGCCCCGGCCGGATAGTCGATCTGGTAGTCCACGCCGCGCTCGAGCAACCGACCGTCCAATGTGACGGTCTCGCTCTTGGGAACCACCCCGCCGTTGAGGAGAGGAATGGACGGCAAGGGGCCGTCGATGACGACCACGTCGATGCTGGGCTTTCCACCCAGCGGAGCCTTTGCCTCGGCGGCGGCACCCTGAACCTGGTTGAAGGGCGCAACGGCGGGAACCTCCTGCGACAGCCCCATCCATGGGCCCGAAAGGAGGCTGAGTGCGCACACCCAGCGGCTCAGGCGTTTCGTCATCCCTCGTTCCATTGTAGCCCGTTCCGAGGCCGTTCGTTAGCTTCCCTGAACCCGAACGGACCCATCGGCCACCCCTAACTCTCAAAACGCACGACGCCCCGTGCCGTTACGTCGCCGAAGCCCCCTTTTCGCGCTCCACATGGATCGTCTTCTCGTGGGTGTAGAAGACCGCGCCGGGCGACGAGCCGCGAGGCTTGCGTACGTGCTTTTTCAGCGTGTAGTCCACTGGTACGAATCCACTATGCTTGCTCGGGCTGTTCTCCACGGCGAGCCTCGCCGCCCACTCGAGCTGCTCCCGCTTGATCCTTTCCGGCCGATTGCCGGTCGGGATCACCACGTGCGCAGAGACGGCGCCCCGCACGTGCAGCCAGAGGTCGTTGGGCTTGGCAACTCGCGTGGTGAGGTAGTCGTTCGCCTCGGCGTTCAAGCCCACCAGGGCGACCACGCCTCCGGGTCCCGAGACCTCCCGGATGCGATGGCCGTCGAAGGCCCGCTCGGCCTCGCCGCCTTTGCTGGATCGCTGCTGGGAGAGCCACCTCCGAGCGGCAGCGACCTCCCGGACCTCCTCCACCTCGCGCAACTGACTGGCCGAGCCGAGCTTCGCAAGATAGGCCTCCAGATCGCCGATCTCCTCGGTTAGGCGACCCATGCGGATGGCGAGTTCCCTGGCGGCCGCCTTGAGCCTCTTGGCCTTCGCGAAGAGGCGCTCCGCCGTCCCGAGCCAGCCCGCCTCCGCGTCGATGGTCAGCTCGACTGGCCGCCCCTCCGCGTCAAAGGCCGGGACCGATAGGGAGCCCGGTTCGGTCGAAGGCCCGAAGGCCAGGATCAGCTCGGCCTGACGGGTCACGCTGTCCGCCTCGGCCGCCTCCTCCAGGCCTTGCCGAACCCCCTCCAGGGCGCGCAGACGCGCCGCCAGGACGCGCCGCAACTGACCCTCCAACGACGAGCGGGCCTGCTCGAACGACACCCGAACCAGGTGCGCGCTGTAGTGCTGGTCGAGCGCGACGCTGATCGACGGCCTTTCGAACGCCTCCAGCCCGAGCGCGGCGGGATTCAGCGGGTAGGCGCCGTGACCCGGCGCGAGATACGCCCCCGTGGCTCCCCCCGCCGCGGCGCGCACTTCGGCCATCGCCGCGTCGAAGCCGCCTGGGTGCGCGCGGATCCACTTCAGCAGGAACGGCGACGCCCCCTCCCGGTCCTCCAAGCCTGACGGATCGGTGGCGTCCAGCAGCGAGGGCCTCGCCGCGAACGGGGGAGGAGCGTAAGGATGCCCGGGAAGCACGGGGCGCCGGCTCTTCGACCTGCCGACCACCTTTCCGCAAGACAGGATTCTCCCGCCGTCGTCCAACAGAGCCAGGTTGCTGTGCTTGCCCATCGCCTCCAGCACGAGGTCCCGCCGACCCTTTGGTCCACGGAAGGAGAGGCGAACGACCCGATCGAAGCCTTGTTGCTCCACGGACTCCAGCCGACCGCCGACCACGTGCGCGCGGACGGCCTGCAACAGCCCTGACGGGATCGGGGCGTTCCGAGGCTTGCGAAAGCTCAGGTGAACCCTAGCGAACTCGGCGTGCCAAGAGAGCAGGAGCCAACTCTCGCCGCCGGGGCCGTACAGGCTGAGTACCAGCGTGGTGTCGTCCGGTTGGGAGGCCTGCTGCACGCGGCAGCCGACCAGACGCCGAAGCTCGCCGACGACTGCAGCGAGCGTGAGGCTGTCGAAGGGAATCCGCATGGCGCGGCTCACCCGTCCTTCGATCCGGCCACCGCATCCTCGAACGCGCGCACGTCCTCCTCCAGCACGGCGAGGCTGGATTCCCAGAAGGCCGACTTGCTCAGTTCGATGCCGAACCTGGCGGCAAGCTCGCTGGCGGGCGCCATTCCGGTAGATGAGAGGAGGTCGTCGTACCCGGCGCGGAAGGCTTCCGGATCCTCTTGGAAGCGGCGGAAAAGCCCGAGCCCAAAGAGGTGCCCGAACAGGTACGGGAAGTTGTAGAACGAGCGCCCCGCACTGTAGTAGTGCGGCTTGACGGCCCACATATAGGGGTGGCGCTTCTCCGGGTGGAGGGCGTCGCCGTAGGTCTTCTCTTGGGAGTCCAGCATGATCGCGCAGAGCTCCCGGGCCGAAAGCTCCCGGCCCTGTCGCAGGCGGAAGACCTCCCTCTCGAAGAGGAAGCGGCTGGAGATGTCGACCACCGTCTGGCAGGCGCCCTGCAGGGAGGCCTCCAGCAGGGACAGGCGCTCCTCCCCGCCGACCGTCTTCAGGGCCGCCTGCCGGACGAGCGTCTCGCAGAAGATGCTTGCCGTCTCGGCTAGAGTCATCGGCGTGCTTCTCTGCAGAGGCGCCCGGGACGCGAGGCACAGATTGTGGTAGGCGTGCCCCAGCTCGTGCGCGAGCGTGGAGACCGATCCGTAGGACGGCTTGAAATTCATCAGAATCCGCGACTCGTCCGCCCGCAGGCCGGTGCAGAACGCGCCGTCCCGCTTCCCCAGGCGCGGCTCGGCATCCACCCAGCCCTCCTGGAAGGCTCGCTTAGCCATCGCCCCCATCCGGGGGCTATAGGCCTCGAAGTGCTTCAGAACGAAACGCTCGGCCTCATCGAAGGACCACTCCCGCTCGCGCCCAACGGGGGCGAACAGGTCGTACCAAGCGAGCTGGTCCAGATCCAACGCGCGGGCTTTGGCCCTCAGGTACCTCCTGAACACCGGGAAGCTCTCCCGCGCCGCGCCGAGCATGGCCTCCAGCACCGAGCGATCGATGCTCGAGGCAAAGAGCGGCTCGTCCAGGGGGTCGGCCCAACCGCGCCTCCGCTGAACGACGAGCACCTCGCCCTTGATCCCGTTCAAGCAGGCGGCCATCGTCACTTCGACCCGCTGCCAGGCTTCGAGCTCCGCCTCGTAGGCCGCCTCGCGGACCGCGCGATCCGGAGAGAATGCGAGGTTCCTAACCTGGCTCATGCTGAGCCGCCTGGGACCGTGGGGGAGACGCACCTCCACCTCGAGCGTCGACGTGACGTTGCCGTGCAGCTTCGACCACGCCGTCCCGGCGCTCGGCTGGAGCTCGGCGTACAGGTCCTCCTCGTCGGGGGTCATCTGCCTTTCGCCGAGGACCTTCGACCGGAGGAGGAAGTGCCTGTGCCCTCGCAGGTATTCAGTGGCTTCGCTCAAGCGTTCCGCGTCGCCGCCGGCGATCCACGCGGCCAGACGGGCGGTCAGCTTGGACACCTCGGTTTGCACCTTCGCGAGCTCGCTGAGGTTCGCCTGCGCCAGCTCGTACCTCGAGTCCGCAGCAACGTGGGCGCTCACGTACACCATCACCGTCCGCATCTCCTCTAGGAAGGCGTTGGTTTCGCGCAGGACTCGCTCCAGCCGATCCGCCTCGCAGGACGTGCCCTTGCGCACCGGAACGGCATCGTACAGCTCCGCCAGAGACCGGAGCCGACTCGAGACGCTCTCCTTGGCTGCGGCGAACTCCGGAGATTGCAGCGACGGGAATACGTCCGACAGGTTCCAGCGAGGGATCGATGTGCTTTCCATGGCTCCTCAGCGATCGGGGACCGCCCGTCCGCGCGGCATGGCGGACGGGTGGCGATCGGGATAAGCTTATCCTACGGCCACGGGCCAGGCTGAGCCGCCATGCGAACCTTCCTCAACAAGACCGACCGGGACATCCTCAGGATCCTCCAGAAGAACGGCCGGATCAGCAACGCCGACCTCTCGCGGGAGATCGGCCTGTCGCAACCCTCCACGCTCGCGAAGGTGAGGTCGCTGGTTCGGAATGGCATCATCCGCCAGTTCACGGCTCTCTGCGAGCCCAAGGCGCTGGGCTACGACGTCACAGCCCTCACGATGGTGAGCCTCTCGCTCCACCACGAGCGGCCGATCGAGCGCTTCCGGCGGGCGGTCGCCGAGTTCCCCGAGGTCCTCGAGTGCTACCACACCACGGGCGAGTTCGACTTTCTCCTAAAGGTGGTGGTGGACAGCATCTACAGCTACGAACGGTTCGTGAGCGAGAAGCTCAGCCGCATCCACGGCATCCGCAAGATCAACACGTCGTTCGTCCTCAGCACCACCAAGCACACGACGGAGCTGCCGATCCCATGACGGAACCTCCCAAGCGCACGATCGTCGCCGCGGGCCATCTGTGCGTCGACCTCTGTCCGTGCCTTCCCAGGGTCGATCCCGCGAGCCTCGTGGAACCCGGGGTGCTCACCGAGGTGGGTCCCCTGCGCACCTCGGTCGGCGGAGCCGCAGCCAACACCGGTCAGGCCCTGAGCCGGCTGGGCTTCGGCGTGCGCATCGTGGCCAAGGTCGGGATGGACGCCATGGCCACCCTCGCCCAGAACACCCTCCGTCGGTGCGAGGATTCGCTGGCGCGGTGGCTGACGGCGGATCCGTCGGTCGCCACTTCCTACACGGTGGTCCTCAATCCACCCGGAAGCGACCGCAGCTTCCTCCACTGCCCCGGCGCGAACGCGACGTTCGGGCCGGAAGACGTGCCGGACGAAGCGCTGGAGGGCGCCCATCACCTTCACTTCGGCTACCCGCCGCTCATGAAGCGGATGGCCAGCAGGAACGGCGACCTGGCCGTGGAGCTCTTCCAGCGCGCCCACGAGAGGGGCCTGAGCACCTCGCTCGACATGGCCTATCCGGACCCGAACGGCTCCACCGGGCACGTGGATTGGCGCAGCTACCTGCGGCGGGTCCTTCCGCACACCGACGCCTTCGTGCCCAGCCTCG
>DPBN01000228.1 GCA_003516955.1 Armatimonadota bacterium
GCGAACTCGCGCATCCGATCCAGCCCTAGGCGCCAGCCGCGGGGGGCTAGGCCGGACACGTACGCGACGGCTTCCTCGTAAGTCACCCGAGCAGGCCCGAGGCTTGGATGCGCCGCACGGCCTCCTGGAAGCGCTCTCCCTCCCGGTCGCCCATCAGCGTCAGCGACATCCTCAGGTAGCCCTCGCCCTGGGTGCCGTATCCGGTGCCGGGGATGGTGAGCACGTGCGCGCGTTCCAGAAGAGACTTGCAGAACTCGGCGCTGGACATGCCCTGCACCGGCACGCGCGCCCAAACGTAGAAGGTCGCCTTGGGCTTGCGCACCGGCCAACCGATCGCGTTCAGCCCGTCGCACAGGTAGTCACGGCGCTTCTGGTACACGGCGAGCGACGCCGAGTTGTCGACGTTGCGCAGCGCTTCCGCGCCGGCCTCGGCGATGGCGGGGAACTGCTTGCTGTCGATGTTCGACTTGAACTTCGCGAGCGTGGCGACGGCGTCGCGGTTGCCCAGGGCGAATCCCAGCCGCCAGCCGGTCATGTTGAACATCTTGCTGAGGCTGTGGAACTCGATCGAGACCTCCTTGCCGCCGGGCACCTGCAGCACGGTCGGGTTTCGGAAGCCCTCGTAGCTGACGGTGGCGTAGGCCATGTCGTTCACGAGCAGAATGTCGTGGTCGCGGCAGAAGCGGACGAGGTCGGCGTAGAACTCCGGCGTCGCCACCGCCCCCGTGGGGTTGTGGGGGTAGCACACGTAGAAGAGCTTCGCTCTGCGGGCGACTTCGACGGGGATGTCCTCGAGCTTCGGCAGAAATCCGTTCTCCTCGAGGAGCGGCGTCTCGTGGACCTCTCCCCCCGCCATCAGGGAGTTGACCCTGTAGACGGTATAGCCGGGGTTGGGAACGATGGCCACGTCGCCGGGGTCCAGGTACGCGTAGGCCAGGTGCGCCAAGCCCTCCTTGCTGCCGATGAGCTGCACGACCTCGCCGTTGGGGTCGACGCGGACGCCGAACTCGCGCCCGTACCAATCCGCCGCCGCCTCGATGAACGACACCCACCCGAAGGGGGTCTCGTCGTAGCGGTGGGTCGCGGGGTTGTGGGCGGCTTTGGCCAAGGCCTCGACGACCGGCTCGGGGGTCGGCAGATCGGGGTCCCCGATGCCCAGGTCGATCACGTCGGCGCCGGAGGCGATCGCCTCCGCCTTGACCCGGGAGATCTCGGCGAACAGGTACGGGGGGATGGAGTCGAGTCGCTTGGAGCGTTCCGGCATCGGAGGCAGAGTTTACCAGCGGCTCTCCCCGCCGTTCAGGGAGAGTCGGCGAGGCTCAGGAAGGCCCTCGCGGCCCGCTCCCAGCGCGCCCAAGCCGGGCTTCGGAGCACCTCGGCGCGCAACCGGGGGGGCAGGTTCGGCGTCAGGTAGTCGCTCCACGTCTTGAGCCGCATCCTCTCGGTGCGGCAAAGGTGCACCGGGCGGAGAATCAGCCACCGGTAGACGTGGTACCAGAGCAGCACCGAGTGGATGTTCTGGCTTGGATAGCGCCGCGCCAGCCGCTTCTTCAGCCTGCACTCCTCCTCGCTCAGGGGCAGAACCTCTTCGCCGTACGGGTCGGCGAACCGGTTGAGGGTCTGGATCCGCCTCGTGTACGGGTGGTACATCGGGTACTCGAAGACCGGCCCCTCGAACGAGCGGTGTACGAGGAGGTTGGTGGAGTCGTGATCCAGATGGCCCTGCTCGAACGCGATGGTCGCCACCCGGTCGGGCCGGACTCTTCGAACCACCTCTCTCAACTTGGGCCAAAGATCGGGCATCTCCTCCGCGATCCTGCCATCGCTTCCGCTCAGGAAGTGCAGGCGATCCTCCGACAGGCCAAGCTCGCGGGCGTTGGCCGCCGCCTCGGCTCGGCGCACCGGGACGTCGTGGACCCAGCAGACGTCGACGCTCGCGCCCGCTCGGACCAGCCTGCGGATCCAGGCGCACAGGCCCAGCTCGTCGTCGGGGTGGGTGAAGACGAACAGCCACCGGATGGAGGGATCCTCGTCGAACGCCCTCACTCCAGACCGGCCCTCCGCAGCATGGAGGTCGTCGATCGGCCAGCGACGGTGGGGAAGATCACGACCTCTCCGCCGTAGGAGCGGACGATCCCCGCCTCCGGGAGGTCCTCCTCGCGGTAGTCGCCTCCCTTCACGTGCACCTCCGGCCGCAGATAGGCGATCAGTCGGCTGGGCGTGTCGTCGGAGAACGCAACGACGCCGTCCACCGGCCGAAGGGCGGAGAGCAGCTCGGCGCGGTCCTCCAGCGGGTTGACAGGCCTGTCCGGACCCTTTCCCAGTCTTCGCACCGAGTCGTCGTCGTTCAGGCCCACGATCAGCAGGTCGCCCAGCCCGCGGGCCGCCCGCAACAGGCGCAGATGGCCCACGTGGAGCAGATCGAACACGCCGTTGGTGAACACGAGCCTGCGGCCTTGGCGCAGACGAAGCGCCTCTTCCCACGTCATCAGACTCACGGAATCGCCTCGAGGACCCTTGATGCTACCGCCGACGGGTCGATCCGGTCCAGCCCCTCCGGGTCGTGGAAGCAGCGGTCGATCTGCCCGTAGGGGCAGCTCCGGCGAGGCCGGGTGATGGAGTAGAGGCCGATGGCGGGCACGCCCAAGGCCGCCGCGATGTGAGTGCTCCCGGTGTCGCCGCCCACGTGCGCGGAGCAGGCCGCGATCAGCGCGACCAGCTCGCCAAGCGAGGTGCTGCCGCACAGGTCGGCCGCTCCGGCGCGGCTCTCCGCGAGGACCGAGGCCACCGACTCCCGGTCGG
>DPBN01000044.1 GCA_003516955.1 Armatimonadota bacterium
TGTCTTCGATGAGGAGCACGCGAAGAAGCGCACCGTTGCTCTCTCCGTGGTTCATGCAGCCGCCCGCCGGTCGGACCTTCGTGCCATTTTGGGTCTGGAACCGCTGAAACCGGAGGGTGGGATTTGCTGATTTTCAGGCAACGAACCGCGCTGGAGGTGTCTATCACAACGTCTCCAGAAAAGTTGCTGGACTGCCGATCCTAGAGAGTGCGGAAGGGGCATCCTATGGTCCATCGCAGGGTACGCGGGGCGCTGTTGGTCGACCTGCTGGTCGCCTTGGGCGTCATGCTGCTCGCGACCCTGGGGTTCCTGTCGCTGTTCCCAGTGGCGCATCGCGCGCAGGCTCTTTCCTCGGAGCGGTCGGTCGCGGCGAAGATCGCGAGCAGGATGATCGAGCACCTGCAGATGCTTCCGCGCAGGGACGTCAACTACGCCTCGCTGCGCCAGCTGAACCTGATCGACGAAACGCCGACGACCAGTCCGTTCTCGTTCACCCGCCTGCCGTTGGACGACGGTGCGCAGTACAGTCCGGCGACCGCCTTGCCGCAGGGTTCGGGCACTCTGACCGTCGAGCCGCTGGACCACGGCGCGGTGATGGCGGTGATCGAGATCCGTTGGACCTCGAGGTCGGGTCGTGAGGCGGTCTACAAGACGGGAACCGTGCTCGGGAGGTTCCGATGAGACGGCGCGCCTTCTCCCTGACGGAGCTTCTGGTCTCGGTGGCCTTGCTCGGCCTCGTGGTGGGCGGAGCCTCGGCGCTGAGCATCGCCGGCCTCCGGCGCTACGCCAACACTCAAGCGGACGTGGACGCCACGCAGGAGGCCACGCTGGGCGCGCAAACCGTGGTCGAGGCCGTCCGTCAGGCCGTCTCCGTGCAGATTCAGGACGGCGGGTTCCGGCTCTCTTACGAGTTGCCGGCGTTCGCACCCTCGATCGACCCAACCACCGGCGAGCGGGAGCTCGCAGACCCCCTACGCTCGGACGGCGTCGCCCGCTCGTTCTCTGTGACCGGTGACAGGCTCATAGACGGCACGACGGGCCGGGTGGTGGCCCGGGGTCTGACGACCGTCGATCCTGACCCTGACTCCACGCAGTACGGGCAGACCGTCGCCCCGTTCCAGCTCACCACGATCGGGTCGCGGCGCGCGATCACCGTCAACCTGATCGGCAGGGTCGACACACCCGGCGGGGCCCGCTACGCCCGCTTCAAGACGACGTTCATCGTGAGGAACGTGCAATGAGCAGTCGGCGAGGCTTCGTTTCGTGGATGGTGCTCGGCATCCTGTTCGTGCTGCTCACGCTCGGGCTCGGCTTGGCCGCGACGACTACGAACACGCTGACCCGAGCGGTGCGCGAGACCCGCCACCAGCACGCGTTCGACGTGGCGCAGGCGGGCCTCGAGTACGCGGTTTCGCATGCCTACGACGCGGCCGAGGCCAACCATGGCGACTTCGTGTCGGCCGACCTCGACCTCACCGACACGCTGGAGCCACTCGGCCTGGAGCCCGGCGACGAAGTCGAGGCGACGGTGCGCCCCGGCCCGGCAGGCTTCGTGGCCTGGATCACCTGCACGGCCACCGTGCGGGGCTTCACCCGCAGCCTCCGCACCTCGGTGGCCACCAAGGACGTCTCAGTCTGGAACAACGCGATCTTCGCGGGGACCGGCGCCGCCGGACGCGCCATCAACGGCAACGTGGACATCCGGGGCAGCGTGCACATCCTGGGTGACGGAGAGTACTACTCGGACCTGAACGGCAACGGCCGCTGGGACGCCGCCGAAGCCTTCACCGACAGCAACCGCAACGGGGTTTGGGATCCCGGCGAGCCGTTCGTTGACGCGAACGGAGACGGAATCTGGAACTCGGCCGAGCCGTACAACGACACCAACGCGAACGGCATGTACGATCCACCCCTCACGACCACGGAGCTCAGCACCACGCTCGGAGGAACGGCCTATATCGGCAACAACTACAGCGGCATGCCGTCCGACCTCCGTGCGCTGGTTCCCAACCCGCCCGTCGTGAGTGGCGTGCAGACGCTGGGCTCGGAGGTGCGCGTCAAGCACGGCCTCGTCAGCATCAGCGGCAGCGCCACGATCGGCACCAACGCGATCGTCGACGGCGGGCTGAGCAAGAACACGGTGGACGGAGTGTACGTGAACGACGGTTTCACCGGAAACAAGGGTTCCTCCGCGGTGTACAGCGACAACGGCGCGTCGAACGCCTACGACCTAGGCCATCTGGACATGGGGTTCCCAGTGGTCTCCGGCATCGGCGCCGAGCCCTACACCGACACGGGCGGCACCGTTTGGAACACGCAGGAGGACTTCCTCGAGGCTCGCTCGCTCCCTGTTCCACTCACGACGATCAAGAGCTCGACGGCGGCCTTCTCCTACGGGCCCGACGCTTACGGGAACCGCATCAGCTTCACGCCGGCAACCAAAACGTCCCCTGCCGTCCTGGAGGTCTACGGGATCATCCGTTTCGCCGGGGACCTGCAGCTGGGGGAGAGCAAGAGCACGATCCTCTACCGGGGTAGCGGCACGCTCTACTCCCGGCGGGACATCAACGTATCGTGCAACCTCCTTCCGGTGGCAGGGCAGGTTTTCCCGACCACGGCGCGCCTAGGACTGCTGGCGATGCGCAACATGGGCCTGGCCACCGGGTCCGGCGACGCCCAGCTGAAGATGGCGGCCGCCTTCTACGCGCAGGGCCGGATCACCTCGGCCAAGCAGAACCAGATCGCGGGCACGTTCGTCGCGAACTTCTTCGACATGGGCACGAACGTGCCGAACATCTACCAGGTGCCCGAGCTGAGACGGAACCTGCCGCCGGGCATGCCAGGGGACAAGCCCTACGTGACGCTCCGGATCCGAACCTGGAGGGAGAGGACGCCGTCGGGACCCGCGGCGCTCAGTACTCCGACACTGTGATCGGCAGACTCGCGCGCACGCCGAGTAGCTCCGCCTCGATCGATCCCTGGCCCGGGCGGGTCGCCACGAACCGCTGGCCCTCGAGCACGGATCCGACGCCGCCTGAAACCCAGAGGTTCGGCTGAAGGCCTTCGACCCGCTCGCCGAGTGCCTCCACCTTGATCGAAACGGTCCGCCCGACGGGGATCGGATTGTCGTTCGGCAGCGAGATCCGCAGGCCCGTGCAGGTCGCTCCGCTCTGCTTCGGGTGCAGGCGGGCGAGGAACACGAGCTTCCGCTCCGCCCCCAGCACGAGCGGCATGTCGACCTTGTTCCCTTGGGAGTCCTCGGCCGAGAGCACCGCCGGGCCGTCGCTCAGCGTTGGGGCGAACACCGTCCCGTCCGAGGCGACGGTGAGGGTGCCTGACCAGCCGCTGGAGTCCGTAGCCGAGACCACCGCCGGCAGCACGCTCTTCAGCTTGCCGATGGGGATGTTGCCCTCGCCCTTGGAGCCGATGGCCCCGGACGCGTTCTGGCCGCCGCAACCGGCCACGAGGGCGCAAGCCAGCAAACCGATGCCGAAAAGAAGCCTGTTCATCGTTCTGCGGGGCGCCGCATGCGTTCCGGTGCGCCCAGTCCCTTGTACCACGTTTCGTCGTCGAGCGGTTCCACGGTGGAGCGGCAACCGTCGCTCCAGACCACCGTCTGGCTGGCTACCGTCCGCCTGCGTTCGCGAAGGAGGCTCGCCGCCTCCTCGTCCCCCAGGAATTCCAAGTGCCGGAGCAGAAGGGCCTCCAGACTCGAGGAGCCGCATGCCCGCGCCGAGCGCGCGCCGTCCCGCCACGCCGTGGACGCGCCCGCTTGGTTGCCGATCGCCCATCGGCGCAGACCCTCGGCCAGACCCGCCCAAGCTTCGCACTCCCCAAACGGGCTGCAGCGGCAGACCTCGCTCAAGGCATCGAGCAGGCTCGCGGCGTCGGCCGGCCTCCCCGCCCCGCAGGCTCCTGCTGCGGCCAGCGCCAGCAGCACTGCCCGCCACGCCGGATAGCGGTTCACCTCGCAGAAGGCGGCCCCTTGGACGGCGTGCGTGTACGCACCCGCCCAGTCCCCGCGTCGCAGGGCGGCCTGGGCCAGCACCAGCAGGCTGAGGGCTTTGGAGCGGGGCAGGCTGCGCTGGGTGGCCTCCGCGAGCGCCTGAGCAGCGGCGAGCGCGGCCTCCTCCAGGCGCCCGGTTTCCATCGCGAGCATGGCCCGCACGCAGGAGCACCAGAGGCCGCGGGCCTCCTCTCCAAGGGCATCGGCGATGTCCGACGCCCTCATCAGAGCAACCGAGGCCTCCGAGAGGCGGCCGCGGGCGCACAGCACGAGGGCGCGGGCCGCACCCAGCTCGAGAGACTGGTCCATCAGCCCGAGGCCGTGGCACATCTCCAAGGCCTCCTCGGTCGCGGGATCCGCTTCCAGGTAGTCACCCTTGGTCAGAAGCAGGTTGGCCTCGTTGGCCTTGATGTAGGCGACGGCCTCGCGGCTCTCCGAATGCGCGCCGAGGGCCTGCCGCAACAGGCGGAGCGCCTCGTCGAACCGTCCCTCCCGTTCGGCCAGCGCCGCCAATGCCACCGAGGCCCGCCAACGCTGGTCGGCCTCCCCAACCTTAAGGGCGGTCTCGAAGCACCGTCTGGCCTCCTCCAGCTCCCCGAGGTTCGTGAGGCAGAAGCCGAGCGACTGCAGGCTGGCGGCCCAGCCCCGAAGGTCGCCCGCCTGCTCGAAGGCCGCGGAGGCTTCGCGGAGCCGCTGCGTGGCCGGCACGTACCGACCCTGTTGCAGGAGGGCGTTGCCAGCTTGGAACGCCAAGCGCGCCAACCGCTCCGGGTCCCGCTCCAGCCCGGACGCGAGTGCCTTGGAGGCCACGTCAACCGCGCGGTCCGGGTCCGGCGGAGAAAGGAGCGCCTCGACCAGCGACAGGGAGTCTCCCTCGAGCACCGGCACGTCGCCGATGTCGAAGTACTCCAGTCCGACGCCGGTGACTCGGG
>DPBN01000045.1 GCA_003516955.1 Armatimonadota bacterium
GTGGCCCTCGGCATCGACCCGCGGAAGGCCTCCGCCAGCGCCTCCTTCACCGTGATCTTCGCCTCCCTCTCGGGGTTCCTGAGCCACATGTCGATGGCCCATCTCGCGCCGTCCCTGCTCGGGTCGACCGGGGTAGCGACCGCCCTCGGCGCGCTCCTCGGGTCCTGGCTGGTCAGCCGGAAGCTCTCCGGAGCCCAGCTCAAGCGCGTGATCGCGGTGGTGCTGATCGCGATCGCCATCAAGATGGCGGCGTTCGACGTACGGGGGCCGGCGCGCCCGCAACCGATGCCCTCCGCGACGACGGACTCTGCATCCGGAACCTCGCGCTGAGTCTCGCACAGCCGGCCGCAACCGGCCAAAATAGGCCATGGCGAAGGTCCGGGTGGCGATCGACGGGTGTGGCGCGCTGACGAGAGAGACGATCCTCCACCACCTGGACCAGCCGGATTTCCGGGATGTGGCGGAGGTCGTCGCCGTCTGCGACATCGTCCCGGAGCGGGCCAAGGCCGCCGCGGAGGATCACGGCGTGCCGGCATGGTTCGCGGACTACGAAACGATGCTCGAGCGGGTCGAGTGCGACGCCGTGCTGGTGATCGTTCCGCACGCGCTGCACGCCGAACACGCCCTCCGGGCGATCCGCGCCGGGAGGCACGTCTACGTGCAGAAGCCGATGGCCCCGACCGTCGCCGAGGCGAGGAGGATCGCCGAGGAGTCGGCCGCGCGCGGGCTCAAGGTGGTGGCCGCTCCAGGCCAAGCCCTCTGGCCGATGTACCGCCAGATCCGCCGGGTCATCGACGAGGGCGAGATCGGCAAGCCGTTCCTGGCCGTGCCGCCGCTGATGGGCTGGGGCAACGACGACGTGGGCTTTCCCAACAACCCGTCGTGGTTCTTCAGCGCGGAGGCCGGTCCCCTGCGGGACCACGGCGGGTACGGCTTCCAGACGCTCGTGTGCCTCCTCGGACCGGTGCGCCGCGTGGCGGCGTTCTCGGGGACGTGCGTCGATTGGCGGAGGTGGAACGGCGAGCGGTTCGAGGTCACCGGCCACGACAACACGGCCGCCCTGCTCGACTTCGGCGGCAACGTCTTCGCGACGCTGCCGGAAGCGTGGTGCGACACGGCGCCGGGGTCGAGGTTCCTCCGCATCCACGGTCTCAAGGGAGCCGTGCAGACCGACCCCGAGACGTTCAACCACCTCGACATTCTGCCGATCGGGGCGACGGTCCATCGGATCGGCAAGGATCCGCTCCGCCTGGAGTGCCCCCTGGAGTCGGTGCAGTTCACGAGAGGACGCCACCCGGAGTGCGGCCACGTGCACGTGTACGGCGACATCCTCCACCTGGTGGAGTGCATCCGCGACGACCGGGCTCCGGTGGCCGACGCCGCGCGCGGCCTCCACTTCGTCGAAGCCGTCGAGGCGATCTTCCGGGCGGCTGCCGAGGGCCGCACCGTGGAGCTGGAAACCTCCGTCCCCGACGACCCCTGGGCGGACTAGCCCTCGGGCAGAATCACGTCCTTGGCCCGCTCCGGCGGATCGACCTTCAGGCGAACCAGCCGGCCGTCGCGATACTCGCCCTCCACGGTCGTGCGCTTCGGGGCCTTCAGGCGGAAGCGGACGTTCCAGCTCTTCGGCCACGCGGGCAACAGGTGGATCTTGTCGCCAACCGGCTGCAGCACCATGTTCTGGAGCGTCAGCAGGATGTTGCTGCCGTGGTCCTGATCCGGCAGCCAGTCGTAGTTCGGTCCCCACATCGCAGGGAAGCGGAACGCCGGGGGCGAGTTGCCCACCTTCCCGAGGAGGATGCGGCCCGCCTCCTCGGCCAGACCGCTGAGCGCCGCGCACTGGCCGTCGTACTGCCAGCCGAAGGACGCCTTCTCGATCCTTCCGAGGAACGTTCGGCGCGCGAGGGACAGGTTCGGCCGACCGACGCCGGCCAGCCGGAACGGCCAGATCGCGTACAGCTCGGGGTTCTCGACGTTCGAGCGCACCGGTTCGAACTTCTCCGCCGGTGCGATGCGGTCTCCGCTCACCGGCAGCGGCGGGAGCGCAGGCTGCAGACGCGCCACCAGGTCGGCCAGATCCTTGGGCAACCGAAGCCGGGCGAGGCGACCGACCACGTCGTGCAGCCCGGCCACGGTCGGGGTGTCGTTGACCACGCCGGTCCAGTAGGTCTCCACGGCCTGCGTCGGCTCGATCCTCAGCCGGCCCGACGGATCGCGGGCGAAGCGGGAGTCGAAGTAGGTGAGCACCTCCTTGGCCATGGGCAGCACGCGGCGCTCGAGGAAGCGGCGATCCTGAGTCTGGTCGTAGAAGTCCAGCATCAGCGAGGTCAGCTCCAGGCCTTGCTGCCAGGCGTACCGCCACCAGGGAGAGTCGACGTCCCCCGGCTGCTTGCCCTTCCGATCCCAACCGTAGTCCCGGTTGGCGTAGGTTCCGAAGGGCGTCATGGTCTCCGGGAAGTACACGCCGGAGGCACCGTAGTAGATCCTTGCGCGGGCCACGCTGAGCGGCAGCACCCGCTCGAACAGGTCGAACAGCGCTCCCGCCAGGTCCGCGTCGCCGCTGGCCACCATTGCGAAGTAGGGCAGCCGCGTGTTCTGCCACCAATAGCAGTCGCCCCAGCGGCGCCAGTCGGGGTTGAGGTCGGGGCCGCCGGCGAACTTCGGGTCCACGGTGAAGATCGAGCCGTTGAACTTGATCGGGTAGGCGCCCCTTCCCGAGCAAGCCGCCATGTACCTCTGCAGCTGATAGGCCTGGCTGACGCTCGGTGCGGCGGCCGCCGCGCGTCGCACGCCGTCCACGTAGATCGCTAGCGCGCCGTCCGGGGAAGCTGTCGCGGCCACGTGCGTCCACCGACCGGCGGTCAGGCACCGATCCAGCCGCAGCGTGCGATCGCCAACGATCAGTCGGAGCGCCATGCCCGGGTGCGTGTCGAACAGGAAGCCGTCGCTGCCACCCGCGGTGAGCTTGTCGAAGATTCTGCCGGACTCGTTCTCGCCGGGGCGGATCCAAGCGGCCACCGTGAACCCGTTCTCCAGACGGATGTCCGCGGGCGTTGAGGAGTCGTTCCCGCTGGGCGCCCTCGACGCCAGCTGGCGGATCTCCGCCTCGCCGAGCGGCCGGGGCATGGCGATCGCGTCGCGGATCGCCCCGGAGAAGTGGCTGGCTCCGTTCGAATCGACGCCCAAGCGAAGGGCGTGAGGACTCTCCGGCATGGTCCACCGTGGCTCCACGAAGATGTGGCTCCTCTCCCAGAAGGCCCTCCACCACCGGGAGGTGCGGGAACGCGCCCGATCCGCGGGAGCCGGATTCGGGAGGCGCGCGAGCCACTCGTCCACCGAGGGCGCCTGCTCGGACGCGGTCGACAACGTGAGGCAGAACGATCGAACGGGCTGGGCAGTCTCCAGGGAGTTCTTGCCCACGCGGAAGAACCCCTCGCCCCGCAGGCGGCCTCCGAAGG
>DPBN01000046.1 GCA_003516955.1 Armatimonadota bacterium
AAGCGTCGCCCGGCTGCAATCGCAGGCGGACCCTCGTGACGACGATGCCACGTCCCGCCGGCTCCCGCAGAATGGAATGCCGGTAGCTCAGCTTGAGGAACGACGCCGGCTCCCAGCGGACCAGGCCGCCCTGCACCACCTCCACCGCCGTCACGAACGATCCGACCGAGCTGCGGTACGCACCGGCGTTGCTCGCGAGCGCCCCGCCCAAGGTGCCCGGGATGCCCACGGCGAACTCCAGCCCCGTCAGGCCGTGCTGGACGGTCTTGAGGAACAGGTCCTGAAGCGGGACGCCCGAGTCGGCCGTGACGGTCCCGTCGGCTTCGATCTTCAGGACCCGGCTTCGGTTGATCAGCACGGTGCCCTCCACGCCGAGGTCCGAAGGCAGAACGTTGCTGCCGTGTCCGAGAACCGTGAGCGGCTCCCCCACGACCTGAGCCACGGCCGCAACCTCGGCCAGCTGCTCCGCGCTGTCCAGCAGGATCAGCCGCTGGGCTGGTCCGCCAGCCCGGAGCGTCGTGAAGGGGGCCAGGGGCACCTCCGCGAGGGCGTTAAGCACGGGGCCCTCCCGGTGGGCCGAAGGGCGTCTTCGGCGCCGAGATGCTGGGAGCGGCGTGATAGGCGGGCAACAGGCGATGGGCAGGGACGGGTTGGATAAGGTGCAAAAGGTGGCGGCAATGGGCGGCGTCCGGGTGCGACTCGGTCTCGAAATCCGCCCCGTAGCCGATCGCGGTGGTGGGCGGCCGCTCGGCCCGATACGGCTCCTCGCCCGGCTGCCGCACCACGTACAGTCCCCGTCGGATCGGAACCGCGACGGTCCGATCTGGGGCGATCAGGTCGAAGGCGCTCACCCCTGCGCAAGGCCGACCCAGCGACCACGCCCAAGCCTTGGCCAGCGCGACCCCGACGCGCACGCCCGTGAAGCCCCCGGGGCCGGTGTCCGCCACGAAGAGCTGGATCGACTCCATCGCTGAGCCAGCGTCCTGCAGGGCCTTCTCCAGCAGCGACAGCAGGACTCCTCCGCTGCCTCGGGCCGCGCGCCGCCTCGCGTGCGCCACCACCTCTCCTTCGCGAACGATCGCGAGCGAAACCTCGGGGCTGGAGGTGCTGAGGCAGAGGATCACGGGTTGGTTGGCTCCAGGCTCATGGATTGCAGCAGGGAGGCGATGAGCCTCTGGACTCCCGCTGGGATGGCGCCCTCCCCTTGAGCCGAGGCGAGCCAGTAGAGCCTGTCCTTGGAACCCACCGCCTCGAGAGTCCAAAGAGGCCCGGCGTCGCCCTGGCCGAACCGCCAGACCTGTCGAACCAGCGCGCCGGCCTTGTTGGTTTCTGGCTTCGGTTCGTTCCTCCGATCAACCCTGGCGAAGCGTCCGAGCGACTCCGACGAGGCGCGGAGCAGCGTGCGCTCGGGCGCGGGCGAGTCCAACGTGGAGAACACGCCGACCCGGATCGGGAACGGAAGCTCTGGGTGCCGCAGGCTCCACTCGAAGTCGCCGGCCTTCTCGGCCATCCAGCCAGTGGGGATGCGGAGCACCGCGGCCCGTCCGGCGACGGTGGTGTCCACGGCGACGGGAGCCAGCTCCGCGGGCCTGTTGCCAGACTTGGGAGGCTCCAGGCGCGTCTTCGGAGCGGGCGTGATCGGTTTCTGCAGCTCCGCCGGGTCCCAGGGCTTGTTCGGGTCTTCAGCGACCGGAAGCCGTCCGTCGGTGGTGCGCAGCGTCGAGAGTGCCTGTCTCCACGCGACGACCGCGTCCGGGAAGCCAGCCTCGCTGGTCTGCAGGCGGAACAGCATCTTCCGCGGCGTCCATGCGTAGAGCAGTCCCGATAGCGCCTCCTGGTTCGCTTCGCCGGCTCGCCACCGGGTGTGCGTGAGCAGCAGCGGCACTCCCAGCAGCTCCTCCTGCCACTGTCGCACGACCTCGCGCTTGAGCTGGGCCGCTATGGCCGCCTCGATCGCCTGCCACGTCTCCGGCTCTTTCTTGAAGTTGGCGGAGAAGATCTCGATCCGCCCTCCACCGAGCGTCGGAGGCAAGAGCAGCTGCATTGCGCCTTTGCGCTGCACCGACTTCCAGTCTTTGGGCACGTCCAGCTGGAGACCGAGCCCCGGAGGCGAGATGGTTGTGGTGGCCTGCATCAGCCCCGCGGCAAGGACCAGTTCAAGAAGCGCCATGTTGAGCTCCATTTTGGCCGGATGCGACCGGCAGCGTCATGACGAAGCGCGCGCCTCGGCCCGGCACGCCCACCTCGGCGACGGTTCCTCCATGGGCCTCCACGATTCCTTTGACGATCGACAGGCCCAGCCCCATTCCCTTCACTCGGGTGCTGCGGAACGGCTCGAAGATAGCCTTCTTCAGATCCTCGGGCACGCCCGGGCCGGTGTCTCCCACCGCGATGCGCACCGCGCGGCGGCCGGACGGCTGCACCTCCAGCCCAACCTCCACCTCGAGGCGACCACGATCCATGTGGTTCAGCGCGTTCTCAAGGAGCTCGGAAAGAGCGCGGCGCACCTTGCGAGGGTCGACCTCGGCGCGCGGCAGACCGTCCTCCACCGCCAGGGCGATCTCGATCGCCTCGGTGCGCGGAACGACCTCTTGAATCGTCTCGCGAACAAGGGCTGCGACGTCCGTGGGCTGCTTGGTGAGCGTCGTGGCGGTCAGGAAGTCTCGGAAGTCCTGCAGAATCTCATCGATCCGCTCGACGTTGCGCTGCAGACCGTCGGCCACCTCCGCGAGGGCCTCACGGTCCAGTTCGGCCTCTCTCAGGAGGTGCCGAAGCTCGTTGACCTCTCCGCGCAGGGCGAACACCCGGTTGCCGATCATGTGCGAGCTCTTCGCGCTCAGCTCGCCCCAGGCGGCCATCCGCTCGGCCTGAACGACCCTCGCCCAGCTCCGTAGGTTCTCCAAGGCCGTGGCCAGCTGCTCGGCGATGGTCTGGACCACGCGAAGCTCGTGTTCGGTGAAGCGAACCTGGAGGAGCGGGTTGCTGGACCGGCGCCGAACCGCGCGGAGAACGCCCTGGCACTTGCCCTTGCTGTTGACTGGCACCGCCAGGTAGCTGGCCACCTCGCTGGGCGGCATCTCCAGATGAAGGCCGCGCCACCGGGGATGCTGCTGGGGGCGATCCAGAAGCAGCGGCCTGCCGGACTCCGCCACGAATCCGGTCAGGCCCTCGCCGCAAGCATAGGACACCTGGCCGACGCGGGCCTGCAACCCACCCACCGAACCTTTGAGCCACAGCCGATCCGTCGCTGGGTCGCGCAGGAAGACGCTGAAGGAGTGCATCCGAAGCAGGCTGCCCGCGACGGACAGCACCTTCTCCACCAGCTCCTCCTCGCTCACCGCCGTGTCCAGAGCTCCACCGATCTGGACGAGGGCCTCCTCCCGCCGGACGAGGTCCTGCCGCTCCACAACGCGGATCGCCAGCAAGGCCAGCATCTTGGCCGCCTCGCGGGCCGGTTCGTCGAAGGCGCCGACCCGTTGCGACTCGAGGTTCAGCACGCCCCGCACGCGGCCGTGCTCGTCGACGAGCGGCAGGGCGTATTCACTGAGGGTGGACTGGAACAGGCGCCGGTAGGTCCGTTCTCGCGTCACGTCCTTGGCCAGGTGCGCCCGCCCCGTCTTGGCCACCAGCGTGACGATCCCCTCGTCGGGCGACTCGACGTCCAGCTCCATGCCGACGAGCTCGCCCGACCACTCCGGTCCCACCCCGTGGGTGAGCCTCAGCACGCCGGCGTCGTCGTCGACCAGAGCGAGCATCGCGTGCTCCGCGCCGGCCAGCGATGCAGCCGCTTGGACGATCCTTCCGAGGGTGGAGTCGTCGTCCTGGGATGCGCGGATCTCCTCGATCAGGAGCCGCCAGTCGCGGGTGGAGGCCATCGGACCGATTATGCATCCACGGTGTATGCTGGGCTCATGCTCGGCGAATGGATGGAGAAGGAGGTTCGGCAGCAGCCGGAGGTCCTTGCGAGGGGGGCCGCCGGCTACCTTCGCGATCTCCGCGGGTTCCTGGAGGGACGGTCGTTCGACATGGTCGTGATCGCGGCGCGCGGCTCTTCGGACAACGCGGCGCTGTACGGCCGGTACCTGATCGAGGTGAACCTGGGCGTGCCCGTGTCCCTCGCCGCGCCGTCCGTGTGGACGAGGTTCGGAAGGCGCATCCGCTACCGGAACTGTCTGGCGATCGGAATCTCCCAGAGCGGCGCGGCTCCCGATGTGAGCGAGGTGCTGGCCTCCATCCGCGAGGACGGCCACGCCACGCTGGCGATCACGAACACGCCCGGGTCCAGGATCACGCAGGCCGCGGAGTTCACCCTGCTGCTCGGCGCCGGGGAGGAGCGCTCCGTCGCCGCGACGAAGACCTACACCGCCACGCTGATGGCCATGCACGAGCTGGTCCGCGTCCTGGGCGGCGAGCTCGGCGAACCGGCGGTCCCGGGTCCCGACTGGGTGGAACAGGTGCTGGAGGCAGCCCACCGGGCGCTCGGTCCGGTTCTCCGCTCGCAGACGTTGTTCACCCTTTCGCGCGGGTACAGCTTCGCGACGGCGCAGGAGGCGGCGCTCAAGCTGATGGAGTGCGCGCTGCTCAGCTGCAAGAGCTACTCGCTCGCCGACTTTCAGCACGGTCCTCGGGCCGTCGCCTCGCACGGTTCCGCGGCGATCGTGTTCGGCGAGAGCGACGAGTCGCTGGCGCAGCAGGGTTGCATGGTTCTGTCGGCTCCCAAGCCGCCGGTGGCCGAAACCTCTGCGCCGATGTGGGACATCGTCTTCGGGCAGTGGCTCGCGCTTTTGGCCGCACGGGCCAGGGGCCTCAACCCCGACGACCCGCAGTTTCTGAAGAAGGTGACGCAGACCCTCTAGGGCCTCGGAACCAAGAGCGTCCCTCCGGCGTTATAGAATTTCGAAGAGCGAGGATAGCGAAGAACTCCAAGAAGGGGAGTAGCGCCCGAGCGATCGGGAGACGGGATCGTCAGTACGCCGCAAGGCCGGTCCCGTCACGAAGAGCGAGACCTTCACCGGAAAGCCGGTGGAGGTCTTTTTCTTGCCGTATGCTCGGTATTGGAGGTGAGAAGCAGGATGATGAACACGTTGAAGGTCGGCGCGCTGCTGGCGGCGCTCACGGCTCTGTTCGTCGCGATGGGCTCTTGGGTCGGCGGGCCGGCAGGCGCCGGCATCGCGTTGGTCTTTGCCCTGGTGATGAACGTCGCGACCTACTGGTTCAGCGACCGTTTGGTCATCGCCATGACCCGCGCTCAGCCGGTATCACCATCGGAGGCGCCTGAGTTGCACGCAATGGTCGACCGCCTGAGCATGCTCGCGGGCATTCCGAAGCCGGCACTCTACATCGTGCCGGATCCTAGCCCGAACGCCTTCGCGACGGGAAGAGACCCCAAGCACGCCGCCGTGGCGGTGAACGAGGGTCTGTTGCGGATTCTGGAGCGACCCGAGGTGGAAGGCGTCATCGCCCACGAGATCGCCCACATCAAGAACCGCGACACCCTGACCATGACCGTGGTCGCGACCGTGGTGGGAGCGATCATGATGATCGCCAACATCGCACAGTTCGCGGCGATCTTCGGCCGGAGCGACGAGGACGGCCCGAGCCCGTTGGCTCTGCTCGCGATGGCGCTCGTTGCGCCCTTCGCGGCGACGATCCTCCAGCTCGCCATCAGCCGGGCCCGCGAGTACGAGGCGGATCGTACGGGCGCGCTGCTCGCCGGAACGCCGCGTGGCCTGGCGAACGCCCTGCTGAAGCTGGAGCGCGGTGCAGCCGTGGTTCCCAGCCATCTGCCTCCGCAGACGGCCCACCTCTGCATCGTGAACCCGCTGGCGGGCGTAGGTGGATTCGTGGCCGCTCTGTTCCGGACGCACCCGCCGGTGGAGGATCGCGTGCGCAAGCTCATGGAGCTCGAGGGCCGGCAGTGGGTCTGAACCTGAAGGGCTCGGGCGGGCTGGCGTCGCCGGCGCGGGAGGAGTCTCCAGCATGGCACGCTTTGCAGGCTGCCGAGGTCGGGAGGCTCCTCCGAGCCGAGTCGGAGGGCCTGACCACGGAAGAGGCCAGGGCGCGGCTCCAGCGTTTCGGCCCGAACACGGTCGAGGGATCGAAGGGTCCTTCGGTGTGGGGCCTCCTCTGGGCGCAGATCAACAATCCCTTGGTCTGGGTTCTGATCGGCGCAGGTTTCCTCGCCATCGTCGCCGACCCTGAGGATGGTCTCAAAAACGGGAGCGTCATCCTGGGCGTCGTTCTGGTGAACACCGTCGTCGGATTCTTCCAGGAGTACCGGGCCAACAAGGCGATCGCCGCGCTCGCCGAGATGATCCCCGAGTTCGCCCAGGTCTGGCGAGACGGCAGGCTTCAGAGCGTCCCCGTGCGGGAGATCGTGCCGGGGGACCTCGTCCAGCTGGCGAGCGGAGATCGGGTTCCCGCAGACCTGCGCCTTCTTGAGGCGACGGGCCTGCAGATCGAGGAGGCGGCGCTGACTGGCGAATCGGTGCCTGCCGTCAAGACCCTGGACCCCTTGGACGCGGCCGTCACCCTCGGTGACCGCTCCAACATGGCCTACGGCGGAACGCTGGTGACCCAGGGCTCCGGCAGAGGACTCGTCGTGGCCACTGGAAGGCGGACCGAGCTGGGCCGGATCTCGGACATGATCGAGACCGCCACCGACACGGAAACGCCGCTCACCGCAGCGCTCGCGGCGATCGGAAAGCGGATCGCGGTTGGCATCCTGGCGGTTGCGGCCCTCATGCTCGTCGTGGGCGTTTGGAGGGCCGTGTCCAGCACCGGCGTCGGGCTTCTCGAGGCTCTACGGGAGACAGCGATCTTCGCGATCGCGTTGGCCGTGGGAGCGATCCCGGAGGGCCTGCCCGCCCTGGTCACCATCCTTCTCGCAGTTGGCGTGCAGCGGATGGCGCGCCAGAGGGCCATCGTCCGCAGGTTGCCGGCCGTCGAGACGCTCGGAAGCACCGACGTGATCTGCTCGGACAAAACGGGAACGCTCACCCGCAACGAGATGGCCGTGGTGAAGGTCGTGACACCGGCTGCGGAGTACGAGCTGGAGGGCCAGGGGTACCAGCCGGACGGCCGGCTCCTGCGCGAAGGACTCCAGCTTCCCGAAACGCCGGAAGACCTGGCCGAGGTTCTTGCTGCGGCCGCCTTGTGCAACGACGCGGCGATCCACGGATCGGGGGACCACCTCGAGGTCTCCGGCGATCCGACGGAACTGGCCCTGGTCGCCGCGGCCCTTCGCGCCCGGCTCGAGGTGGAGCGCCTCAGGCGGGAGCT
>DPBN01000154.1 GCA_003516955.1 Armatimonadota bacterium
CCGCCCGCAGCTGTTGCTGCAGCTCGCCGTACCGCGCGAAGTCGCCGGCCCGAAGCGCCTGCTCGGCCGTCTGGAAGAGCTCCAGGGCCCGCCTCGCCTTGGGGTCGCCGGCCGGGGCACCGCGGGAATCTGGCGCCGGAACGGGCTGCGAAGGAGCTCGGCCGGCCTCCTTGCCGAACAGTTGCGCCAGGGCGTCCTCGTAGGTGTCGCCGACGACAACGCGTCCCTTCAGGGCCAGGATCACCTTCTTCAACTCCGGGACGGCCTGGATGCCGGCGGATCGGCTTTGGAGGAACAGCGGCTTGACGTACAGGATGCTGTTGCCGATCGGCACCACCAGCAGGTTGCCCGGCACGATGCGGCTCTGGTCGTTGTTCAGCTGGCGGTTGATGTCCGCGATGGTGCGGTCTTGGTTGAAGATCGCCTCCATCTGCGCGGGCCCGGGCATGTTGCTGCCCCGCGGGAAGCGCACCAGCACCAGGCGGCCGTAATCCTGGGGGTCGCAGTGCGCCGCCAGCCAGCCGCTCATGTTGATCTTCTGCCGCGGCGTGAAGGGAAGGATCAACAGGAACCCCGTTCGGCTCTCGCCGGGCACGCGCATGTGCACGTAGTAAGCCCGCATCGGCTCGCTGTCGCCTGAAGGGCCTCTCTCCACGGGCATGTCCCAGGCGTCCTCGTTGTTCAGGAATGCCGTCGGATCGGTGACGTGGTACTGCGTCAGCTGCACCGCCTGTACCATGAACAGGTCCTCAGGGTAGCGGAAGTGCTGTTCGAGGCCCTTCGGCAGCTCGGAGGCGTCCTGGACGAGGCCGGGATAGATGCGGCGATAGGTGCGGAGCAGCGGATCGTCCGGTTGGACCGCGTAGGCGCGGGTCTGCCCGGAGTAGGCGTCCACGGTCACCTTGACGCTGTTCCGGATGTAGTTCAGGCTCCGTGCGCCACCGTGGATCCGGGCGCTGTACGGCACTCGGTCCGTCGTCGTGTAGCCGTCCAGGATCCAGATGAGCCTCCCGTTCAAGAGCACGATGTACGGATCCCCGTCGAACTGCAGGAACGGGTACACGAGGCTGGCCCGCTCCAGCACGTTCCGACGGAACAGAATCTTGGACTGAGGCAGAACGTTGGAGCTGATGAGCAGGTTTCCGTCCCCCAGGCGGATGGAGAAGGCGAGCCTGGACAGGAAGCCGCCGACCGGAGCGCCGCCCTCGCCCTTCCACCGATGGTTCTTCTCCGTCCCCTCGGCGGGGAAGTCGAACTCGGCCACCTTGGTGCCGACGATCGCGTACTCCTCCGTCGGCAGACGGCTGGGAGTTCGGAAGTCGCTGAAGTAGATTCTCGGCTCGTCGATCCGAAGGTCGGGCGGGAAAACCGGCGGGATGTCCTTCACGAGGAACGCCGGCTGCCCGATCTCGTTCGCGGTGTTGACCGGCGTCATCACCACTCCGAAGCCGTGGGTGTACTGCAGCCTCTCGTTGACCCAGGTGCGGGAGCTCGGGCTGAGGCCCGCAATCTCGATGTCCCTGGCCGCGACCATGAGCGACTTCGGCTTGCCGCCGACGGCGTACCGGTCGATGTCAACGTCGTGGAAAACGTAGTACGGCTTGAGGCCCTGCAGACCGTCGAGCGACTGGCGCAGAACGTCCGGATCCCAGAGACGCATGTTGGCCAGGGTCTCCTCCGCGTCCGTGACCTCCTCTGGCGTTGGGGCGTCGGCCACGGGCAGGTCCCGCAGCTCGATCCGGTCCAAGCCGTACGCGAACCGGGTCATCTCGATCGCCCTGCTGGCGAACGGACCCTCGACGCGGAGTTTGTCTGGCTCCACGCGGAACGACTGCACGACGTTCGGGTAGACGCCTACTCCGAGAACCCAAAAGACGGTGGCGACGGCCGTGGCGACGATGGGCGCGCGCAACCCGAGCCTCGCCACCGCAGAGACCAGAGCCAGCGCCCCGGCGACGGCGAACAGAAGGGCGGCGATGGTCTGCGCACCCATCTGCTGAACGCCCGCGTAGCCGGCCCCTGTGAACTGGGGGTTGTCCGCCAGCCCGACCTCGAACCTTCGAAGCCAGAGGCCCCACGCGAAGGCCAGGATCGTGGCCCCGGCGAGCAGCAGAACCTGCGTGTAGATCCTCGGGCTCGCCACCTGGGCGCGGGCCAGCGACGCCAACCCCTGCAGGCTCGCGAACAGGGCCAGCACGATCAGGAACGACAGCAAGAGGATCGAGGTGGCCCAGTTGCTGATGGCCAAGAGCCAAGGCAGCCGGAAGACGAAGAAGGATAGGTCCAGGCCAAAGATCGGGTCGGCCTTCCCGAACGGCTCCGCGTTCCGGGCGGCCAAGAACGTGAGCCACTCGCCGGAGAACGCCAGGGCGTAGAAGAAGGCGACCACGACCGAGACGACCTTGAGAAACCAGCCGGAGCGGCTCTGCACCCACGACAGAGCGTTCGCGACCATCAGCTGGCCGGGGGTCTCGGGCTGCTCCGCATACAGGGCCACGACGGAGGTCGCGCGGCGCAGGCTGGCGTAGAGGAGGGCGACCGCGACGACGAAGGCGACGGCGAAGAGCTTGCCGCGGGTCGCGTAGGCCAGCGTGAAGACCTCGGGCTTGCGGACGTCGTGCGCGAACCAGAGGAAGTCGGTGTAGGGAACCACGCACGCGAGCAGAAAGACCGCAAGCAAGGCAAAGGCCAAGCACCCGCAACCGAACTTGGCGACCGTGGAGCGGTCCGGGCCGCTCAGCTCCCTCAAGATGCCCTCGTCGATTTCTGGTTCGCGGTCCATGGACTCCCCCCGGCGCGTTATACCTGTGACGCGTCCGCGAGACCGGAAAGCACGAGCTCCTCCAAGAGTCCCAGGGTTTCCCGGACCTGATCCATGCCGCAGCCGCGCGGCTCGGGCTCCACAGGATCCCGGAGCGGCGGCAAGCCCCAAGCGGTCGGGATGGCGTCGGGCCAACTCTCGGGAACCGGCCGGCCCATCAGCGTGAGGCAGGCCGCGGCCCACATCCGGGGAACGGTGGACAGGTTGTAGCCGCCTCCGCCCAGGGCCACCGTGGGCACGTCGAGGTCGCGCACCAGCTCCACGGCACGGAGCCATTCTTGGGCGGTCACTCGCAAGTGTCCCAGGGGGTCCTCGAAGTGCGGGTCCGTCCCGAGCTGCAGCACCAGCGCCTGAGGCCGAATCAGCCGCAGCGCCCGAAGACAACCTTGCTCGAATCCGAGGAGCCACGCGTCGCCAGTCGCCTTGGCGGGAATCGGCACGTTCACGGCCGTGCCAGCGGCGCCCAGCTCCTCCACCCTGCCCGTGCCCGGGAAGAGCGTCTTCGGATCCTCGTGGATGCTGACCGTCAGCACCCGCGGATCGTCGAGCCAGATCGCCTGCACCCCGTCGCCGTGGTGGACGTCGATGTCCAGATACGCCACTCGGTCGAATCGCTCGAGGAGCACGTGGATCGCCGCGGCGGCGTCGTTGAACACGCAGAAGCCGCTGGCATGGTCCGCATGGGCATGGTGCAGACCCCCGGAGAGGTTGAAGGCGAGGCTGTCTCCGTCCCGCACCGCCTCGGCCGCGCGGATGGAGCCGCCGAGGTAGGCCAGCGCCGCATCGTACATGCCGACGAACGCCGGGGTGTCGAGCGTTCCGATGCCGGCGTCCTTCCGAAACCCGTCCGGGGTGAAGAGGCCCGAGGAGATCATCTCCACGGTGGCGACATACTGCCGGGTGTGAACCCTCAGCGCGTCCCGCTGGGTGGCTAGGCCGGGGTCCACCGGGGCCACCGCGCCGAGCGCCTCGAGCAGCACCACGGCCCGATGCAGCCGCTCCGGCTTGAGCGGGTGCTTCGGGCCGAAGTCGTACTCGAGCATGCGCGGGT
>DPBN01000153.1 GCA_003516955.1 Armatimonadota bacterium
CGATGCCGGCGACGAGAATCCCGCCGCCGGGGAACTTCACCACCCGGCTCTGGAGGTCCGGGCTCACCTCTCCCACTCCATCCCTCCGACCTTCTTGGCGTAGTACCAGCCGATCAGCAACAGGCCGACGAACACCAGCACCTCGAAGAAGGCGAACCAGCCCAACCGCCCGAGGGCCAGCGCGACCGGAAACAGGAACGCGGCCTCCACGTCGAACAGCACGAAGAGGATCGCGAACACGTAGTAGTGCAGGTTCATCTGCCGCCACGCGTCGCCAAAGGGCTCCGGACCGCACTCGTAGGACTGAAGCTTGACCGGGTTGGGGCGATGGGGCCGGAGCAATCGGGAAAGCAGGAACGTGGCCCCCATGAACACAACCCCGACGGTCACGAAGACAATGAGAGCGATCAGCATGGCAACCTGCCCCGGGTCTATCCCATCGGGGAGCCCGGTGAATATGATGGCACGCAGGTCTGGGCCTTAGGACCCTCCTTGCTGGGAAGACAGCAAGAACGAGAGGGTCAATCGCGGCCTTCTTCGGCGCCGATCCCGAGGCCGACGCCAAGGAGCAGGACGGCCGCCCCAACGCCTTGGAGCGGACGCAGAGGCTCGCCGAACAGCGGCCAGGCGAGCAACGCCGCGAAGATCGGCTCCAGCAGCGTGGCGAGACCAACCGTGCTCGCCGGGAACCAGCGCATGGACCAGTTGAGCGCTGTGTGTCCCATCATCTGAGGCACCAGCGCCATCCCGACAACCGCCAGCCACACGGTCGGCGCAGACGGCGGCGCCAGCCGGCTCCAGCCGCCGGACAGCGCCAAGAGCGGTGCGAGCGTGGCTCCCGCCAGCCCGTAGGTCCATCCGACGCTCCGCCACAGCCCATACCGCCGCTGAAGCACCTTGCCCGCCAGAAGGTACGGCACGAGGCACGCCGCACCCGCGACCGCCGCCAATCCCCCCAGCAGGAGGTCCGAGCCTCCGCCCACTCGCTCCGCCCCCACCACCAGCGCCACGCCGGCCAGCGCGGTGGCCACACCCAGCCAAAACATCGGCTTGGGCGGCCTGCGCAGCACCGCCGCCTCGAGCAAGCCCGCCCAGATCGGGCTCGTGCAGACGAGCAGCGTGGAGAGAGCCACCGAGATTCTGCCCAGCGAGAAGAACCACAGGGCGAAGTGCCACCCGAGGAAGAGCCCCCCGCCGACGGCCACCCACCGATCCCTGCCCGTGAGCGGCGCCGACGGCGTCGGGAGCAGCCTGACCAGAACGGACACCACCACCCAAGCGACCACCAGCCGCCAGAAGGCCAGCTCCAGCGGCCCCGCGCCCGCTTCGAGGCCGGCCCGCGCCATCAGGGCTGCGGACCCGACCGCGAGCTGACTGCCCAGCAGGACCCCGATCCGAAGAGGCCTAGAGCTCACGGCGGAAGCGGAGGGCGCTGTGCAGGGTCGCGGTGTCGGCGTAGTCCAGCTCGCCGCCGTACGGCATGCCGTGGGCGAGCCGGGTGACCTTCACTCCGAGAGGCTTGAGGAGGCGGGCCAGATACAGGGCTGTCGCGTCGCCCTCGGCGGTCGGGTTGGTGGCCACGATCACCTCGGCGACTCCGGAAGGAACGCGGGAGACGAGCTCCTGGATCCGGAGCCGCTCGGGACCCACGCCCGCCATCGGGTCCAACAGGCCGTGCAGGACGTGGTACAGCCCACGGTACTCGTGAATCCGCTCCATCGCGCCCACGTCGCGCGGCTCCGCCACGACGCAGATCGTCGTCGGATCCCGCCCGGGATCGCGGCAGATCTCGCACAGCTCGTCCTCGCTGAAGTTCTGGCACCGGGCGCAGAACCGGAGGCTGAGCTTCGCCGATCGCAGCACGTCGGCCAGCCGGAACACCGCCTCGTCGGGGAGGCGGAGCAGGTGGAAGGCCAGCCTCTGAGCCGACTTGGGGCCGATGCCCGGAAGCCGCTCCAGCTCGGCCACCAGCTCGGCGAGCGGGCGTGCGAACAGCATTCAGAGGCCCGGGATCTTCGGAACGATCTGTTGCACCTTGCTGTCCCGAAGATTGGTGGCCTGCTCGAACCCGTCGCGGAGGCAGCTCACGATCAGGTCCTCCAAGGCCTCGACATCCTCCGGGTCCACGATCGATTTGTCGATGCTCAGCTTCAAAATCTGACCGGTTCCGTCGAACAGGGCCTTCACGGGACCCTTGTCCACGGCGATGCGCTCCGCCTTGAGCTCCTCCTCGAGCTGCTGGGCCCTGGCCATGGCCGCCTTGGCCTGCTGCATCATGGCGCCGAAGCCCTGTCCACCGAAGTTCTTGGGAAGTTTCATGGGTTGCCTCGATTCCCCTGCGCGTCCTGGGGATCCTTGAGCAAGGTCTTCACCCTCTCCACCAGGGCATGACCCTCGAGCTCCAATTCTACCGTCTCGGCGTCGCCGCTCTCGGCCTCTCTATCCCGCGTCGGGGCGGCCTCCAACGCGAGCTCCGCGCCCGGCATTCTGGCGACGAACTCCTGCCGGATCGCGCCGATCCGCTTGCTCGCGCCCTGCACCCATCCGAGGTCGAACTGCCGGCCGAACTCCACAACCACCCTGGCTCCCTCGATCCGGGCCACCCGGGTCGTCTCGAGGTGCATCCGCATCAGCCTCGACTGCTCGGAAAGGACCCGCACGACATCCGCCCACGCCTGTCGGGCCTGCGCCAACGGTCCGCTCGCTGGGACGCTTTCGGCGTCCTCCGGCGCGGCCTCGGCCCGAGCGGCGGCGGGCCGGGTAGCGCCGGCAGGTTCG
>DPBN01000041.1 GCA_003516955.1 Armatimonadota bacterium
CAAGAAGGAAGGGCCGGCGCTCGGCCGGCCCTGGGCTGGAGGGGGGTGGAGGAGGGGGTTTGGCTGTGAGGCTGTGTGTTGGGGTTGTGGAGTCTCTTGCACCTGAGGCATTCCGCGCGGCGGAGCTCGGTTCAGCCTGAACTTGTACCGGGGTTGTGTGAAGGTTCGAAGAAACCCGTTGAGTTGCGCGCGAAGGATTGCCGGGACCTCGGGCGGGCGCTGTCCCCGAGGGGGTAGAGTGGAGTCGCCGAACCCGGACGCCCGTCCGGGACGGGGGAACCACGAACAAGGGGCGCATCGCGGAAACGCGTAGGATATCTCTTGGTCCGAGCCCGTCAGCTAACCCCGTAGGCGCAACAGGAGAGGTCCAGAGCTCCCCGGCGGGGCGATGGCCTCCGAGACGACGGTCGGATGGAGGTCGAAACGTGTTGATGGAGGCGAGAATCCGGCGCGAGCTGGATGAAGCGCGCAAGGCTCCCCTTTCGCGGATGGGGAAGGTGCGGAGGTTGCTCCGTCTTTCGAGGAGGACCCGCGCGCTGGCGGAGCACCTCGCGGACCTGGGCTTTCAGGAGTTCCACCGCAACCGCGACTCGAGGTCGAAGCGGTTCTGGCGCACGGCGGCCAACCTGCTCGCCTTGGCGGACGTCGCCCGCCTGCTGGCCCGCAGGGAGCTGCAGGAGGCCAGGGTCTCGCGCGGCGGTTCCTGAGCCGGCTTGCCGGCGCGCGCCCGAAAACGCCCCCGTCGTGAGAAGGAGGGTTCGCAGGCCGTCCTTTCGTTGCGACGGCCGGAGGGGAAACCATGTCTGCCGAAACGCGCACCGAGTGCAGGATCGAGCTGATGCGGGACCGAGCCATCCGGGTTTGGCTGGGGCATGGCGAGCTCTGGCTCCTGCTGGAGCTGGAGGGTCTCGCGGCCGACGAGTACCTGGTCGCCGTCTCGCTCATGGAGGCCGACCCGATCGAGGCGCTCCGCGTCGCCGGGCGGATGCCGACGCTGGTTCACGGAGGTCCCCCCAGCGGCGCGCTCCCCGCGAACGATCCGGATTTGATCATCGACTCCTCGATGCGCGACATGAACCGCATCGACGAATTCCTCGGCGCCTACCGCACGGCCGAGATTCTCTGCATGGGAGTGTCCGCGCTCGTGCTGGACGTCTCCCGACGCCTGGCGGACCTGGGATACTGGACCGACCCCGAGGCCGTGGAGTCGGTGTGCCGCGGCACCTGGGTTGCCATGGCGCGGAACACGGCCTTCCGCCTCGCCGAATCGGCCGCAGAGGCCGATTCCAGCCTCTCGGATCGCGAGCTGGTGGAGGCCACCACGCGGGCGCTGCTGGGGCTGGGCGTCGCCCCTGTCAGCTTCGCGGCGGACGCGGCGGAGGACGCCGTCCGCAGGCTCCGGGCCAGGCGGGAGAGCCAGGATTGCTAGCGGGCTCGCCCGCCGGTGGCCGCGAGGACCGGAACGCCCGGCCTCAGCCGCCGAACGAGGAGGCCAGCACGTACCGCGTCCGGAACGCCCTGGGATCCTTCTCGCCGACCTCGAACACCCGCGCCCCGCGGAGGCGGTCCCGCTCCTCGCCCTTCAGTCCGTAGGTCGCGAAGCCGATGTTGCCCGCGTAGCCCAGGCGCACGCCGTACCACGTGCCGACGTAGGTGTTCACGTGGTCGTGCCCCACGAACACCCCGGCCACGTCGCCGCGAGCGAGGATCGCGCCGAACATCCCGCTGTTGATCAGCGAGGGGCACTCGTCCTCGTTCTTCTCACCCTCTTTGGCCAAGCCGGCTGCGTGCATGGCGCCGAACTCCGGCAGGGGGATGTGGAAGAACATGAGGCCGGGAACCTTGCGTCCGCCTGCGGCTTCGAGAGCATGGGACTCCCAGGCGTACCACCCGATCTGCTCCGGCTGGATCCACCCATAGGCGCCGAGCTTCTGCCCACCCACCTCCGCGGGCGCGTAGGAGTGCGAGTCCAGCAGCCACACGGCGAAGGCTGGCTTGCCGTCCGCGCCGAGCACGCGCAGGAGGTTGTTGCCGACGCCGGGCACTCCGGCCGGGTCGTCCGTGTTGCGGTTCTGGGGCAGGGCGCGCATCCAAGCCATCATGTCGCCCTTGGTGATGCCCAGCCGGTCCAGAGCGTCGCAGTCGTGGTTGCCGAACGTCGCGGCCCAAGGGATCCGCCGGCTCTCCATCGGTTGGGCCAGCGCTTCCAGGGAGCGCCGCACCTGGTCCTTGTTCTGGAACTCCCCGGTGCTCACCAGATCGCCGGTGATGACCACCAAGTCCGGCTTCTCCGCGTCCAGAATGCGCTCCATCGCGGCCTTCGTTTTGGGATGGAACACCGGCCCGTCCTGGGGGTCGGTGAACTGCACGATCTTGAACGACCCCTGCCGGAAGCGGAACGGCTCGGCCCGCGAGGAGAGACCCGCGATGGCGGAGGACGCCAGGAGACACACGACTGAAAGGAACCCGAAGCCCAGCATGGCTCGGATTGTAGACGATGGCCGGTCCGCGAACCTCCGATCGTCAGCGCTTCACCCGGAACTGGTAACGCCCGCTTAACAGGGCTACCGTGACCGCCCCCTCCCGAACCGTTCGGACCCGCACGCCGCGCGCCTCGCGCAGGGGGATGCCCGACTCGGTCACGGACTCGACCGAGGGCGCGGGGATGGTCGCGATGGCCGTGGAGTTCGGGGGAACGACCACGGTCCACTCGAGTCCGTCCGGCTTCTGGGCGATCTCGCTGACGATCCGGCCGTAGGGTCCGTCGTGCCAGGCTCTCACCTCCGGCACGCGCGGCGACAGCTTGGGCTCCAGCAGCACCCGCTTGAATCCCGGCACCGAGGGATCGGGCCGGATTCCGGCCAGCTGTTTGTAGAACCACGCGCTCACGTCGCCGAACATGATGTGGTTGCGCGAGGCGTTCCCGTCCCACGTTTCCCACAGGGTCGTGGCTCCCTGCTCCAGCCACCAGCCGTAGCTCGGTTGGTCCGTGCGGGTCAGCAGATTCAGCGCCAGCTCGTGGCTCCCGCGCTCGCTGAGCGTGTGGAACAGGTACTTGGCGCCCAGAATGCCGACGTCCAGCCGGTCTCCGTCCTGCGCGATGCGCTCCAGCAGCTTCTGGAAGACCGGATCCTTCTGCGGCGTCTTCAGCATGTCTTGGAACAGCGCGCACGACTGCGCCGTCTGGGTGCCGGGACCGACCGTCCCGTCGTCGCGCAGGAACGCCGACCGGAACGCCGAGCGGACGTTCTTCGCAAGCGTGGCGTAGCGCGCGGCCTCCCCAACCCGCCCGAGCAGCGTCGCCGTGAGCGAGACGATCTCCGCGTCGATGGCGAAGTAGGCGGTCGACGTGAGATCGGCGGGCGTCTCCGTTTTGGCGGGGACCCAGTCGCCGAGCCCGAACGGGATCAGCAGCTTCTTGGAGTTCCGCTCCAGATAGTCCACGTAGCGGCGCATCGAGTCGTAGCAGCGTGTCAGAGCTCCCGCGTCGCCCGTGTAGAGGTATAGGTAGTACGGGATCAGGATCAGGGCGCTGTCCCATGCCGGCCCGTTGCCCCAGGCGTAGCCCCATCCGCCGGTGGGGACGATCCCGGGCAGCGCCCCGTCCTCCCGCTGCTCGTCCATCAGGTCGTCGAGCCACTTCAG
>DPBN01000040.1 GCA_003516955.1 Armatimonadota bacterium
GCTGGCGGTGGGGGCGTTCGCCGTGGCGCTGGCGCCGACCGCGGCGTACGGGCCGGTCGGCGGGGCGCTGGCGCAGGCTTTCGGCTACCGAGTCGCGTTCGGGGCTGCCTTGGCGTTCGCCTTCGCCGGGTGCCTGATCGCGCTCACCGCGAGGTCTTCCTCCGCCGCACGGTCCGGCGCTTAGGCGACGGCCCGGCCGCCCTCTTGGCCTCCAGAAGGCTCACGGCCTCCTCTTGAGTGATGGTTTTCGGGTCCTTGCCCTTGGGCAGGGTGGCGTTGACCGTCCCGTCCGTCACATACGGGCCGTACCGCCCGTCCAGCACACGCACCGACCCCGCCGGGGTTTCGAACATCTGGATCGGCTCCGCCGGCGCGCGACGGACCACGCCCCGCCTGGTCTTCGGCTGAGACAGGAGCGCCAGCGCGCCCTCCAGGTCGATGGCGAGCGCATCCCGCCAGGAATCCAAGTTGCGGATTTCCTCGCCGCACTGGACGTACGCTCCGAACCGACCCAGCTTGGCTTCGATCGGAAGCCCGCTCTCCGGGTGCTCCCCGATCCTGCGCGGCAGCCGGCTCAGGAGCTCCAGGCTCTCGGCGTCCACCTGCTCGGGCTTGAGGTCTGGCGGGAGGGACATCCTCCTCGGCTCCCCACCGGCCGGGTCCTCGAACTCCACGTACGGGCCGAAGCGACCCCGGCGGACCGTCGCCTTGATGCCTTCCGCCTCCACCTCGGCGAGCTTGCTGAGCCCCTTGGGCCCTCCCGCCAGCAGCGCGCGCGCCTGCTCCACGCCGAAGTCCGCCGGGGGGAAGTCGTCCGGGACGCTGACGGCCTTGCCGTCCGGCCCCTCGAGGTACGGCCCGAAGCGGCCAACCTTGACCACGTAACGGAACCCCGTCTCCGGGTCCACCCCCACCTCAACCTCCGGGTAGCCGATGTTCAGCAGCTTGGACCGGTCCTCCGTCTGCTCCCGCAGGCCCGGCTGGTTGCCGTCGCCGAAGTAGAACTCGTGCAGGTAGGCGACCCAGTCCCGCTGGCCCTCGGCGATCTCGTCCAGCTCGTCCTCCATCCGCCTGGTGAAGCGAAGGTCGACGAGCTCTGCGAAGTGCTTCTCCAGCAGCTCGGTCACCGCGAACGCCGTGAACGTGGGGATCAGCTCGTTCTTGCGTTTGAAGCAGTAGCCGCGGTCCTGGATCGTGCCGAGGATGCTGGCGTAGGTGCTCGGCCGCCCGATGCCCTCCTCCTCCAGCTTCTTGACCAAGGAGGCCTCGGTGTAGCGGGCTGGCGGCCGGGTGGTGCGCTCGCTGGCCTCCACGCTCTTCGGCTCGACCTCCTCGCCCTCGCGCACCCGCGGCAGCACGGTTTCGCGGTCGGCGAGCTCGGCCTCGGGGTCGTCCGCGCCCTCGACGTACACCTTCAGGAAACCGGGGAAGACGATCGTCTGGCCCGTCGCCACGAACTCCGCGACGCCCCTCGACGACGGCGCGCTCACGTCGATCCGGGCGCGCAGCAGCTGGGCGTCGGCCATCTGGCACGCGACCGTTCTCTTCCAGATCAGCTCGTAGAGCCTGTACTGATCGTCCGTCAGATACGGCCTCACGTCGGCCGGGCGCCGCCGGAGGTCGGTGGGGCGGATCGCCTCGTGCGCCTCCTGCGCGGACTCGGACTTGGTCTTGTACCGCCTGGGCCGCTGGGGCACGTAGTCCGCGCCGTACATCTCCGCGATGAGCTCGCGGGCCTCCTTCACGGCGCGCTCCGCCAGGTTCAGGCTGTCGGTGCGCATGTAGGTGATCAGGCCGACGCGCTCCCCGCCCAGGTCGACTCCCTCGTACAGCTGCTGGGCCACGCGCATCGTGTCCCTCGCGGAGAGGCGCAGCTTGCGGCTGGCCTCTTGCTGCAGCGTGCTGGTCATGAACGGCGGCGGGGGAGACTGCTTGGCCGGGGTTTCCGCGACCTTGGCCACGGTCCAGGGCCGGGCCTCGTGCAGCTCGCGCGCCAGCTCGCCCGCCTCGCCGATGGCCAGCACCAGCGGGCCGTCGCTCTTCGGCTGGCCGGTGTACGGGTCGAAGTCGTCGGAATCGGCGAGGGGCCTGCCACCTAGGCGCGCCAGCTTGGCCCGGAACGATCCCTGCTCCGCCTGGATCAGCGCTTCGATCGTCGCGTAGGCCGCAGGAACGAACCGCTTGCGCTGCCGCTCGCGCTCCACCAGCAGCCGCACGGCCACCGACTGAACCCTGCCCGCGCTCAGGCCGCGCGCGACCTTCCTCCACAGCACGGGCGAGACGCTGTACCCGTAAAGGCGGTCCAGGATGCGGCGCGCCTCCTGCGCCCGCACGAGGTTCTCGTCGATGTCCCTCGGGTTCTCCAGAGCGCGCTGGATGGCCTCGGGCGTGATCTCGTGGAACACGATGCGGCGCACCGGCTTGTTCTTCGGGCGACCCAGCTCCTCCAGGATGTGCCAGCTGATGCTCTCGCCCTCGCGGTCCTCGTCCGTCGCGAGCAGCAGCGAGCCGGCCGCCTTGGCCGCGGACTTCAGCCGCCTCACCGTCTGCTCCTTGTCCTTGGGAACGATGTACAGCGGCTTGAAGCCGTGCTCCACGTCCACGCCGAGGCGGGCCCAGGACTGCTTCTTGACCTCGGCGGGCAGGTCGGAGGCCTTCTCCGGCAGGTCGCGGATGTGACCGACCGAGGCCTCGACCTGATAGTCGGGCCCGAGGAACCGGCTGATGGTTTTGGCCTTCGCCGGAGATTCGACGATCACGAGCGTTTTCGACATGCCTTCCCTTTGCAGACGGCAACCCCTGAGAGCCTGAGCATCCTACCCGAAGCCTCGGACGGGCGGTTTCCGCCGGGCACGGGGACACAGCGGCGCCTCCCGTTCGTTACCTATAATGGTGTCCGTCTCCATGTTCTCCAGATTCCTCTCCCTTTGGGTCCTTTTGCTCCTCGCCGTCTCGCGCGCCGCCGCCTCTCCGACGGACGAATCGTGGCTCGGGTTGTTCCTGAACGGCCGCAAGGTGGGCTACGCCCAGAGCGTGGTCGCCGACGACCTCTTCGAGGGCCGCAAGACCCAGCGGACCGACGCGCGGACCTTCCTGGACGTCGCGCTGCTCGGCACGCCGCTCCAGATGGACCTCCGCTCGACCACGTGGAGCCGCGACGGCAAGCCCCTGCGGATGACGTTCCGCGTCGAGAGCTCGGGCCGAGTCCAGTCGCTGGACGCCCGCTTCCGGGACGCGAAGATCGAGCTGGCCGTGGAGAACGGAGGCCAGAAGTCCCGCAAGCTCCTGGACCTGCCCAAGGATGGCCCCGTCGTCGACGATCCGATCGACGCCCTGCTTCGAAGCCCTGACAAGACGCGGCCCAGGACGGTGTACGTCCTCGATCCCCTGACGGCGAGCCTCGTGCGCAACGAGGTGAAGCCAGGCCCTCAGGTCGAGGTGGACGTCCGCGGCCGCAGGCTGAAGGCCCGGCGAGTGGACATCGTCGACCCCCGCGCGGCCTCCCGCGTCTACCTGAACGCCGACGACGAGATCCTCAAGGCCGAGGGTCCGATGGGCCTCGAGATGATCCCGATGCCTAGGGAGGAGGCGCTCGCGCCGGGAGAGCCGGGGTCCGGCGACGGCATCGACCTCGCCTCGGCGTCGCGCATCCCGCTCGAAAAGCCGATCCGAGCGCCGTGGGACGTCCGAAGGCTCAAGGTGCTGCTGACCGGGCCGGACCTGCCGCGCCTGCCCAGCGACGGACACCAGACCGTCGCCAAGGACGATCGCGGATGGGTCATCGAGGTCCATCCGGTGCCGTTCGACCCGGCCGGCTCGGCCACCATCGCGCAGGCCCGCCAGAGCCAGCCCCGGTACGCGGGGCCGAGCCTCTACCTGCCCGCCGACTCCCCGGAGATCTCCTCGCTGGCCCGGCGCATCGTCGGGACGGAGACCAACGCGGCCCAAGCCGCCGCGAAGATCCAGGACTGGGTGTACGAGCAGATGCGGCCCAACGCGGGCATCGGCGTGCTGCGCGACGCCCGGGAGGTCCTGAAGACGAAGGAGGGCGTCTTCAGGGACTACGCGGTGCTCACGGCCGCCCTGCTTCGGGCCGCGGGCATCCCGGCCCGGCTCGCATCCGGCCTCATCTACCAGGACGGCTCCTTCTACTACCACGCGTGGGCCGAGGCGTGGACCGGCAAGCAGTGGCTGGGGGTCGACTCCACCCGCCCCCGCCGCGGCCTCTCCGCCCTGCACGTCAAGATCGCCGAGGGGAACGTCGAGGAGGCCTACAACTTCGCGTTTCTGGACAAAGCCCGGCTCCAGGTGCTGGAAACAGGGCAATAATGAGGGTAAGGGTCCTGCATCTTGGGTAGATCCGACAAGCGTCTTCTCACGTTCTGTTCCTTGGCGATCGCCGCGCTGGCGGGGATCGCGGCCCGACCGTTGCTCGAGCGGTTCTACGTGAACTTCGGCATCAAGGCGGAGGACGCCGCCCAGCAGGCGGCCTCATGGCCGGTGATCCTCGCGACGGCGCTGCTGGGCGCCTTCGTCGGAATCCTGGTCGGCCGCGGCCTGCTGAACCTTCGAGACCGCTGGGCCGCCATGAGCGTCGGCGACCGCGTGACCTTCTTCGTCAGCGTGTTCGGCGGTCTGATCGCCTCCGTGCCGCTGGTCACCCTGGCCAACGCGGCGGGCAACCTGGGCCCCTACCAGCCCCTGCTGATCCTGGGCATCGTTCTGGGCACCATCGGCCTGTCGATCTACGCCCTGCAGTCGATGGACGAGATTCTGCCTTGGAACCGCGGCAGCTTCCGTGGGAAGCGGCGCGGCATCAAGGTGCTCGACACCAACGTGATCATCGACGGCCGGATCCGCGACGTGGCCCGCTCCGGGTTCATTGAGGGCCAGCTGTACGTGCCGGGCTTCGTGCTGGACGAGCTGCAGCACATCGCCGACAGCGCCGATCCCCTGCGGCGCCAGCGCGGGAGGCGCGGGTTGGACGTGTTGCACCTGCTGCAGAGCGAGTTCCCGCTGGAGGTGAGGGTTCACGACCGTTTCGCGCCGGACCCGAAGGAGCCGGTGGACTCGCGGCTGGTGCGCCTCGCCCGGGCCTTGGGCGCGGACATCATCACGAACGATTTCAACCTCAACCGCGTGGCCGAGCTGCAGGACGTGAAGGTCCTGAACCTCAACGACCTGGCCCTCGCGGTGCGGCCAAACGTGCTTCCGCAAGAGTGCCTGACGCTCGCGGTGATCCGAGAGGGCAACCAGCCAGGCCAGGGCGTCGGCTACTTGGACGACGGCACGATGGTGGTGGTCGAAAACGGACGGCCGCACATCGGCGAGACCATCGAGGTGATGGTCACGCAGGTCATCCAGACCGAGCGCGGCAAGCTCCTGTTCGCCGAGCCGACCGGCAACGGCCACGCCAACGGCGAAAACGGACAGCGGAGGCGCGCCGCGGCGCGGAAGAACGTCTGAAAGCCATGAAGGTGGCGGCGGTGGTCCTGGCCGCCGGATCGGGCACCCGGTTCGGCGGGGACAAGGCGAGGGCGGCCCTCGCGGGCAGGCCGCTTTGGCGGTGGTCCTTCGACGCGCTGCGCGCCCACCCCCGCGTGGACCTGGTCGGCCTGGTGGTTCCCGGCCCGGCCGTTGCGGAGTACCGGGAGGAGGCGCCGCAGGCCGCGTTCGTGGTCGCCGGCGGCCAGGACCGCACGGCGAGCGTCAGGATCGGCCTGGCCAACACCCCGGACGACTGCGACGTGGTGCTGCTGCATGACGCCGCCCGCCCCTTCCCCTCGGAGGCCACGATCGATCGGGTGATCGACGCGGCCCTGCGGTCGGGGGCCGCCGCGCCCGGCCTGCCGGTCACCGACACGGTCAAACGGGTGGCCGAGGATGGCGTGCGTACGGTGGACCGGGACGGCCTGTGGACCGTGCAGACCCCCCAGGGGTTCCGAAGGGAGCTCCTCGTCCTAGCCTACGAGAGCCTGCGCGGATCGGCGACCGACGACCTGGCCGCGGCCGAGGCCATCGGCTGCGTGCCCGAGATCGTGCCGGGAAACCCCGACAACCTCAAGATCACGCATCCCGCCGACCTGGAGCTCGCCCGGCGGCTCGCCGCGTCCGGCCCCGGCATTCGCACCGGGTTGGGCTACGACATCCATCGGTTTTCGTCCGATCCCGACCGATGCTTGGTCTTGGGGGGAGTCCGCTTCGAGGGCTCACCCGGGCTGGACGGTCATTCGGACGCCGACGCGCTGATGCACGCGGTGACGGACGCCCTGCTCGGGGCCGCATCCTTGGGCGACATCGGCGTGCACTTTCCCAATACCGACCCCCGGTGGCGCAACGCCCCCAGCGAGGTCTTCCTGGCCCGCGCCGGGGAACTTCTGAAGGAGTCCGGATGGTCGGTATGGAACATCGACGTAGCGTTGGTTGCGGAACGCCCGAAGGTCGTCCCGCGGAGCGCGGAGATCCGGGCCAACCTGGCTCGGATCCTCGGGATTCCGGAAGACCGCGTGGGTCTGAAGGCAACCACCAACGAGCGGTTGGGGGCCATCGGACGGGGCGAGGGCATCGCTTGCTTCGCCGTCGCCACGATCGGCCCGTGTCATGGAGGTTAGAAGACAGAAGATGGAAGTTCTGGTCAGGAATGCAGAAGGCAACGTGAGCGAGAAGGACCGCGAATACGCGGCCAAGAAACTGGGCCGACTCAGCCGCTACTTCAACCAGGCGCAGCGCGTGGAGATGGTGCACCGCGAGGAGCGGGACGGGCACCGCGTCGAGATCACCGTGTTCGCCGACGGCCTGACGATCCGCGGGGAGGAGCACGACAGCAACCTCCGCGCCGCGATCGACCACGTGAGCGACAAGCTGGAGAACCGCCTGAAGCGCCTCAAGGAGCGCATGCGCAAGCACGTGCGCCGGCGCGGGGGCGAGCTTCCGCCCGCGCTTGCCGAGGGGGAGGAAGAGGCGGAGGAGGTCGCCGAGGTGCGGGTGAAGGAGCGCAAGCAGTTCCTGCTCAAGCCGATGACCATCGAGGAGGCGGCGCTCCAGATGGAGATGCTCGGGCACCCGTTCTTCGTGTTCAAGAACCGGGACACGAACGCGATCGAGGTGCTGTACAAGCGCAAGGACGGCCACTACGGCCTGCTGCAGCCCGAGCCCTGATCCGGCCTCGGGCGGTCGACCAAGAGGCGGGGCCGGCGCATCGATGGCGCCGG
>DPBN01000043.1 GCA_003516955.1 Armatimonadota bacterium
AAGCACCTGTTCGACAACCGCTACGGCACCGGCCAGAGCACCATGGACGGCATCCTTCGGGCCACGAACGTCCTCCTGGCAGGCCGCACGGTGGTCGTCGCGGGATACGGCTGGTGTGGGCGCGGCGTCGCGATGCGCGCCAAGGGGCTCGGCGCGCACGTGATCGTCACCGAGGTGGACCCCACCAAGGCGATCGAGGCCGTGATGGACGGGTTCCAGGTCATGCCGATGGCGCAGGCGGCACCGGTCGGCGACGTGTTCGTCACCGTCACCGGCAACAAGAACGTCATCGATGGACGGCACTTCGGCCTCCTGAAGGACGGAGCGATCCTCTGCAACTCGGGCCACTTCAACGCGGAGATCGACATCCCCTCGCTGGAGAAAGCGTCGAAGAGCCACCGGACCGCGCGGCCCTTCGTGGAGGAGTACTCGCTGCACGACGGGCGGCGCGTGTACCTCCTGGCCGAGGGACGGCTGATCAACCTCGCCGCGGCGGAGGGCCACCCGGCCTCCGTGATGGACATGAGCTTCGCCAATCAGGCGCTCTCGGCCGAACACATGGTCCGCAACGCCAAGCAGATGGAGAAGCGCGTCTACCGCGTGCCCGAGGAGATCGACAAAGCCATCGCCTCGCTCAAGCTGCGCTCGATGGGCGTGTCGATCGACGAGCTCACGCCGGAGCAGGTCGAATACCTGAACGCCTGGCAGGAAGGCACGTAGCCGCGGCTCAGGCCGCCGGCCGCAACGAGGGCGGCAGCAGCGCGGGAACGAGCAGCCGCTGATCGCGCTTGGTGAGAACCACGGCGCGCTCCATGGCGTTCTCCAGCTCTCGCACGTTGCCCGGCCACGGGTACCTCAGCAACAGCTCCGCCGTCGACTCGGGGATTTCGAGAGGCTCCCGGCCGTTCTCCGCGGCGCACTTGTCCAGGAAGTGCCGGGCCAGCGGAAGGATGTCCTCCTTGCGCTCGCGCAGGGGCGGCACATGGACCTCCACCACCTTGAGCCGGTACAGCAGGTCCAGGCGGAAGGCACCTTGCTCGACGGCCTCCTGCAGGTCGCGGTTGGTCGCGGCGATCAGGCGGACGTCCACGCGCACCGGCTCTCTCCCGCCCAGCCGCTCGATCTCCCTCTCCTGCAGCACGCGCAGCAGCTTCACCTGGATGAGGGGCGGCACGTCGCCGATCTCGTCAAGGAACAGGGTCCCGCCGTCCGCCAGCTCGAACCGGCCCGGCTTGCTCGCCTGCGCCCCGGTGAACGCGCCCTTCTCGTAGCCGAACAGCTCGCTCTCCAGAAGCGTCTCCGGCAGCGCCGCGCAGGAAACCGCCACGAACTTCTTGGCGGCCCGGCCGGAAAGCGCGTGGATCGTCTTCGCCACGACCTCCTTGCCCACCCCGCTCTCGCCCGTCACAAGCACCGTCGCGCGGGATTCGGCCACCGTCTCGATCTCTTCCAGGATCGCCTTCATGGAGGGCGACTCCGCGATGAACGACGGCCGCTCCGCCTTCGGTCCCTTGGCCCGCCTCTCACCTTTCTTCTTGCCGCCGCAGGCTGCCTGGATGATCCGCTTGAGGGAATCCAAGTCGAACGGCTTGGGCACGTACTCGAAAGCGCCCTTCCGGATCGCCTCCACGGCCTGCGGGATCGTGCCGTAGGCCGTCATGATCACCACCTCGGTCTCCGGCCACCGCGCCCGGACCTGCTCGAAGAGCTCGAATCCGGACATGCCGGGCATGGTCACGTCCGTGAGGACGCAGTTCCACCGCCCCTCATCCAGCAGGCGCAGCGCGGCCAGCGCGTCTTCGGCCGTGCCGACATGGTAGCCCTCCTTCGTGAAGGCCACCTCCAGGATGCGCCGGATGGTGGGCTCGTCGTCGACCACCAGCAGTCGGCCTTTGCTCATGCCGCGGCACCCCCGTTCCACTGGATGGTGAACGAGGTCCCCCGCCCGAGCTCGGACCTCACGTCGATCGATCCGCCGTGCGCGTCGACGATCTTCTTCGCGGTGCTGAGGCCCAACCCGTTGCCCTTCGGCTTGGTCGTGAAGAACGGCGTGAACAGCATCGACAGCGTCTCCGGGCTCATGCCTTTCCCGGTGTCGCGCACGGTCAGCCGGTCCGCCTCCAGGACAATCTCGACGACGCCGCCCCGCTCGCAGGCCTGAATGGCGTTCACGACCAGGTTGTGGAGTACCTGCGACAGCCTGGCGGAGTCCACCTCGGCCTCCACCGGCTGCTCGGGGGAGATCTCCACCAGCCGCACTCCGGCCTGCTCGGCCCTCGCCTGCTGGATGGTCACGACGCCGTGCACGAGGTTCCTCAGGTCGCAAGGCTGTCGGTTGAGCTGCAGCGGCTTGGCGAAGTTCAGAAAGTCGGTGCAAAGGCGGTTCAGCCGCTCGCCCTCGTCGTGGATGATCTGCGCCAGCTCGGCGATCTGTCCTCCATGCTCGAGCAGCATCTGCGAGGCGCCGCAGATGCCGGTCAGCGGGTTGCGAATCTCGTGGGCGATCGCGGCCGCCATCTGGCCCATCTCGGCGAGCCGCCTCATGCGGGCCATCTCCCGAGCGGAGCGGTCGCTCTCGGTGATGTCCTCGATCGCGACCACCACCCCGCCGTCGGGCAGCTGCGAGCCGTGGAGCAAAAGAACCTGCTCCGGCTGCCCGCGGCGGCAAACGCGCTGCCTGCGCCCGGCGCCGCGAACTGCCGACGCCAGCTCGAGAATCTCCCGGCCCAGCTCTTCCTCAGGCTTGAGTTCCAGGCCTCCGAGCAGGCTCACTGCCTCGGGGTTGGCGGCGCCGACCTTTCCATCGGGATCGATGCTCACCACCCCCACGGCGAGGGAGGACAGGACGGCCTGAATCTCGGTGCGCATGCGCTCGGCCTCGCGGAGGGCTTGGTTGCGCTCCGCAAGCAGCGTGAGGTTCCTCAGGGCCAGCCCGAGGTAGCGCACCACCGACCAGGCGGCGAACAGGTCGTCGTCGTCGAACTCAGCCTCCTCCGTGCCCCGACTCAGGTTCAGAACGCCGAGGCACTCGTCTGAGGCCACGACGATCGGAACCACCATGGAGGAGCCGATCTCGGGACGAGCCGAAACGCCGCGGAGCCTCGCGTCATCCGACGGATCCCTCACCAGCATTGGCGTGCGCGCCTGGATGCATCCCCCTGCGATGCCCTCGCCGGCCCGGATCGTCGCGCCGATCGGCGCCTTCACCTGCTCGCCGTGCTTGGCGACGAGGCGGTAAGTTCGCCCCGACCGCTCCGCCAGAAACAGGCTCGCGCCGGATGCGCGGAACAAAGCGGCGCAAGCCGCCACGAACGGCTGGAGCTGCTCCTCGAACGTGCCTTCGATCGGGATCGTGGCGAGGTCGAAGAGAGCCCAGACCTGCTGCACCCCCGCACTGGGCCCACCCATACCCAAAGGATCGGTCCAGACCGGCGATCCGTGTACCCGATAGTTCCACCGGTTCTGACGGGCCGGGCGGCGTTCCGGGTATATTCTCGCGGACCTCTGGGACGAACCGCCGCCGCCTCTCCCGGACGTCGACCACCGCTGTGAAAGCCTACTTGGTGCTGAGCGACGGCACGGTGTACGAGGGAGAGTCCCTCGGCGCCGAGGGCCTGACGACCGGCGAGGTCGTCTTCAACACCGGCATGACGGGGTACCAGGAGATCCTCACGGACCCCAGCTACGCCGGACAGATCGTTCTCCTCACTTACCCGCTGATCGGCAACTACGGCATCAACGACGACGACTTCGAGTCGGATTCGCTCAAGCCGACCGGGCTGATCGTCCGCGACGCCTGCGAGTCGCCCTCCAACTGGCGCAGCCGCAAGGCGCTCCACCCGTTCTTGAAGGAGCGTGGACTCGTGGCGATCCAAGGCGTGGACACGCGCGCGATCACCAAGCGCATCCGATCCGCGGGTGTCACCATGGGCGCCATCACGACCGGCTCGCCCGACGAGGCGTTGGATGTCCTGCGCCGGACGAAGGACTATGGCGAGACCGACTTCGTCTACTCGGTCACCACGCCGCAGCCCTACGCCTGGGGCCGCTCCGGCAAGGAGGCCCTGGACGAGGACGACGGCAGCTTCCCCCGCCGGTTGGCGGTGATCGACTGCGGTCTCAAATACAACATCCTGCGGCGCTTCGCCGCCGTCGGGTGCCGCAGCCTGGTCTTCCCCGCCACCGTCACCGCGGACGAGCTGCTGGCGCACGATCCCGACGGGATCCTCCTTTCGCCCGGGCCGGGAGACCCTGCCAGGCTGGGACCCATCGTCGAAACCGTGCGCAATCTGCTGGGCAAGCGACCCATCTTCGGCATCTGCCTCGGAAACCAGCTGCTCTGCCAGGCGATTGGCGGACGCACCTTCAAGCTGAAGTTCGGTCACCGCGGCAGCAACCATCCGGTGAAGGACCTGCGGCGAGGAACCGTTACGATCACCTCCCAAAACCACGGCTACGCCGTCGACCCGGACTCGCTCGCGGGCACCGGCGCGGTGGTGACCCAGATCAACGTGAACGACGGCACCGTCGAAGGCATCGAGATACCGGAAGCCATGGCCTCCTCGATCCAGTACCACCCCGAAGCGGCGCCTGGTCCGTGGGACAGCCGCCCCTACTTCGTCGAGTTCGTCGAGCGAATGGGGGAGTTCCGGCGGTGAAGGTTCTGGTCATCGGCAGCGGCCCGATCGTGATCGGTCAGGCCGCCGAGTTCGACTACGCGGGCACGCAGGCCTGCAAGAGCCTCCGCGAGGAGGGTTGCGAGGTCGTCCTGATCAACAGCAACCCGGCGACGATCATGACCGACCAAGGCATGGCGGACGCGCTGTACATCGAGCCCCTCACCGTGGAGTTCTGCGAGCGCGTCATCCGCCGCGAGAAGCCCGACGCCCTGCTGCCCACCCTGGGAGGCCAGACCGGTCTGAACCTGGCCACCGCGCTCGCCGACCGCGGCATCCTGCAGGAGCACGGAGTCCGCCTTCTGGGCACCCCGCTCGATTCCATCCGCAAGGCCGAGGACCGCGAGAGCTTCCGCGAGCTGATGCGCGAGATCAAGGAGCCCGTCCCCGAAAGCTGGATCATCACCTCGCGCCGAGAGCTGAAGGACCTTCTGGAGATCGCTCCCTACCCCTGCATCATCCGGCCCGCCTACACGCTGGGTGGCACCGGAGGCGGGATCGCGAACACGCCCGAGGAGCTCTGGGACATCGGTCTGAAGGGTCTGGCGCTCTCCATGCGGAGCCAGATCATGGTGGAGCGCAGCCTGCTCGGTTGGAAGGAGATCGAGTACGAGGTGATGCGCGACAGGGCCGGCAACTGCATCACCGTGTGCAACATGGAGAACCTCGATCCGATGGGGGTGCACACCGGGGACTCCATCGTGGTCGCTCCCAGCCAGACGCTGAGCGACATCGAGTACCACATGCTCCGCACGGCGTCGCTCAAGATCATCCGCGCGCTGGGCATCGAGGGCGGCTGCAACGTGCAGCTGGCGGTCAACCCGGACGGGTTCGACTACTACATCATCGAGGTCAATCCCAGGGTGAGCCGCTCTTCCGCCCTGGCGTCCAAGGCCACCGGCTACCCGATCGCGCGCGTCGCCGCCAAGATCGCCATCGGAAAGACCCTCGACGAGATCGACAACCAGGTGACGGGCACCACCAAGGCCTGCTTCGAGCCCGCCCTGGACTACTGCGTCGTCAAGGTTCCTCGTTGGCCGTTCGACAAGTTCGCCTCGGGAGACCGCACGCTCTTCACCCAGATGAAGGCGACCGGCGAGGTGATGGCGATCGACAGGACCTTCGAGTCGGCTCTGATGAAGGCGCTGCGGGGCTTGGAGATCAAGCACCGCGACCTGCGGCACCCCGGCATGGCCGCGCTGACCGACGAGGAGCTGGCCCACGCCATCGCCCACCCGACGGACGAGCGCCTGTGGGCCCTGGCCGAGGGACTCCGGCGCGGCTGGTCGGTGGAGCGCGTGCGCGACCTGAGCCGCGTAGACCCTTGGTTCCTGAGAGCCATCACCAAGCTCCTCGCCATCGAGCGCAGACTTCAACTGGCCGCGGAGACCGAGGGCGCGTCGGAGGATCTCGGACGCCTGGTCCACGAAGCCTTCCTCATGGGATTCCCCTCGCCCACGATCCTGAGCATGCTCCAGGTGCCCGCGAGCGACCTGGAGCTCGTTCAGAAGGCGATCCGCGCGCAACAGAGGCTCGGCAGCGACCACGAGGCGTTCGTGACCGCCGTCGAGGCCAGCGACACGCTGGAGCAGTTCGTGCGCGAGGTGGAGGAGTACGCCGAGCAGCCGGCGCTGCCTCTGGGCGGGGGATCCGGCACGGTGCTGGACGGCAAGCTGGAGAGGCTCGCCGCGCAACGGTACGGCACCCGTGCCGCGCTCGAGGTCGAAAGGCAGAAGGTGATGCCGGTGTTCAAGATGGTGGACACCTGCGCCGGCGAGTTCGAGTCCGCGACGCCCTACTACTACGGCACGTTCGAGCAGGAGGACGACGCCAAGCTCCGCCCGACGGACACCCGCCCGACGGTGTTCGTGCTCGGGTCCGGTCCCATCCGCATCGGCCAAGGGATCGAGTTCGATTACTCCTGCGTGCACTGCGTCTGGGCCCTCCAGAAGATGGGCTACCGGGCGATCCTGATCAACAACAACCCGGAGACGGTGTCCACCGACTTCGACACGAGCGACGGCCTGTACTTCGAGCCGGTGACCCTGGAGGACGTGCTGGACGTCGCCGCCCACGAGAACCCGATCGGGGCCGTGGTGCAGTTCGGAGGGCAGACGGCGATCAACCTCGCCACCAAGCTGGAGCGGGCGGGGCTGCCGGTGCTGGGCACGCCCCCGAGCGCGATCGACCAGGCCGAGGACCGAGACCTCTTCGAAAGGCTCCTCTCTGACCTGGGCGTCCCCAAACCCGCCGGCCGGGCCGTACGCAACCTCGAGGAGGCGATCCGCGTCGCCAGGGAGGTGGGCTACCCGGTGCTCGTGCGCCCGAGCTTCGTGCTGGGCGGCAGGGCGATGGAGATCGTGTACTCCGAAGACCAGCTCCGCCTCTTCTACCGCGAGGCCGAGGATGCCAACCCCGGCCAGCCGGTGCTCGTCGACCAGTACATCCTGGGCACGGAGGCCGAGGTCGACGTCGTTTCGGACGGCACGGACACTCTGGTCCCGGGCATCATGGAGCACATCGAGCGCGCGGGCGTGCACTCGGGCGACAGTTTCGCGGTATATCCGCCGCAGAAGCTGCCGGACGAAATCAAGCGCACCATCGTGGACTACGCCATGCGCATCGGCGTGGAGCTCGGCATCAGAGGGCTTTACAACATCCAGTTCGTGATCCTGGACGGTGATCAAGTCCAGGTACTGGAGGTCAACCCGCGCGCCAGCCGCACTGTGCCTTATCTCTCCAAGATCACCGGGGTGCCGATGGTGCAGGTGGCCACCAATATCATGCTTGGCCAGACCCTGGCGGAGCAGGGCTATGGCAGCGGTCTCCTGCCGGACCGTGGGATGTATGCGGTCAAGGCGCCGGTCTTCTCGTTTGCCAAGCTCACGGAGGTGGATGTCGCCCTCGGCCCGGAGATGAAGTCCACCGGGGAGATCATGGGGGTGGACTTCCAGTTCGAGCAGGCGCTGTATAAGGCGATGGTCGCCTCGGGGGTGGATGTGCCGGATCGCGGGCGCATCATCATCACTGTGGCCGACAGGGACAAGGAAGAGGCTCTGGAGATCGCCCGCGGCTTCCAGGATCTGGACTTCCGGATTTACGCCACCGCCGGAACCGGCGCCTTCCTGCGCAGCCGGGGCATCGAGGCGCTTACCGTCCGCAAGATCAGCGAGGGTTCTCCCAACCTGCTGGACCTGGTGCGCTCGCGCAAGGTGGACGCGCTCATCAACACCGTGTCCAATGACAAGCGAAGCGAGCAGGAGGCGGCCATCATCAGAAAGTCTTCCGTGCAGCATCAGATCCCGTGCCTGACTTCGCTGGATACGGCGCGGGCGCTGCTGGTCGCTCTGCAGAGCCGTCGGAGAGGTGATGCATCCTCGTGCCTTCCCATTAACGAGTATCTGCACCAGCCGGCGGGAGTCGCGGCGGCAGGAGGCAGTGAGTGACAGG
>DPBN01000364.1 GCA_003516955.1 Armatimonadota bacterium
ATGCTTCTCAGTCGGCGCTCCCAGCCGCAGCCCTGCAGGTTGGGCTCCAGGAAGGCGGCGATGTACGTCGCGATGCGCAACGTGCCCTCGGCCTTGTGAGCCACCATCTGGGAAAACAGCAGATAGGCCAGCAGGGCGAAGACGGCCACCACCCTGGACTGCTCCGAGAAGGAGGCCAGGAGAAAGGCGTTCACCACCAGAAAGCCCAGGACGAGCAGAACTTGGATCGTCCGATCGTTCTGCAGAATCTCCGAACGCAGGCTCGTGTACTCGAGCTCCGAGCGGTCTACGGCTCCGTTCTCCATGGAACCATTCTACGCCCGGTGACCGTGGCAGAGAATCCGAACAGATCTCAGTATCGGCAGACCTTGCGGCAGGCTGCGGCGACTTTCTCCACATCCGGCAGAACGTAGGACTCCAGCGGCTTGACCCAAGGGACCGGCGTATCGAGCCTTGTGACCCTCGCCGGCGGGGCGTCGAGATACTCGAAGCCCTTCTCCGCGATGCGCGCCAGAACCTCTCCCGCGAAGCCGCACGTGCGCGGAGCCTCGTTCACCACGACGACCCGGTTGGTCTTGGCCAGAGACTCCCAGATGGCCTCCTCGTCGAGCGGCACGAGCGTTCGCAGGTCCAGCACCTCCGCGTCGATGCCCTCCGATTGGAGCTTTTCCGCCGCGGCCAGGCAGTGGTAGATGTTCTGCCCGTAGCTGATCAGCGTCACGTCTCTGCCCTCGCGCCGGACCGCCGCCTTGCCGATCGGCACGATCTCGTCGGGGCCGGGCACCGCCTCCTCCAGCTCCCGCCTGCGGTACAGCTCCTTGATCTCGAAGAAGACGACCGGGTTTCCATCCCGCAGGGCCGCCTTGAGCAGCCCCTTCGCGTCGTATGGGCGGCTCGGGCACACGACCTTGAGCCCGGGCGAGTGGCAGAACCACGCCTCGTTCATCTGGCTGTGGTAGAGCGCACCCCCGCCGTAGGCTCCGGCGGGCCCCCGGATGACCACCGGCATGTTGACCTCGCCCGCCGAACGGTAGTGGAACGTGGCGAGGTTGTTCACGATCTGGTCGAAGCCGCAGGAGATGAAGTCCATGAACTGCATCTCCGCCATCACGGTGCGGCCCTCCAGCGCCATGCCCACGGCGGCCCCAACGATCAAGCTCTCGCTGATCGGCGTGTCGATCACCCGGTCGGACCCAAAGCGGGCGAGCAATCCCTCGGTCACGCCGAACGCTCCGCCCAGCAGGCCGATGTCCTCACCCAGGCAGATCATGTCCGGGTTGGACTCCATCTCCTCGTGGAGCGCCTCGTTGAGCGCCTGCAGGTAGTTGCGCTTGGCTCCGACCGCCGGTTCCGTACCGATGCTCATGGCTGCGGCTCACCCTCCTCGTGGAAAACCCACCAGGCCGCTTCCTCGGCATCCGGGTAGGGGCTCCGGATCGCGAACTGCACGCCTTCCCTCACGTAGGCGACCACGTCCGGCGGAAAGTCCTCGTCGCGAACCTCCGAAGCGCTCTTGCCCTCCGGCTGGAACTGGTCGGCCTCGTCCCTCGTCAGGACGCCCAGCTCGACGAGCCTCTCCTTGCAGATCGCGATGGGATCCCGGCGGCGCCCCTCGGCGACCTCCTCGGGGCTGCGATACTTGCTGGCCCGGTCGTCGTCGTGGTCGCCATGCCCGTAGGCGCGGTAGGTCCTGCACTCCACCACGGTCGGGCCGTTGCCGGCGCGGGCGTAGTCGATGCACCACTTGACCTTGTCATACACGTCGAAGACGTCCTGACCGTCCGCCACCAGACCGGGAATGCCGTAGCCCTTGGCCCTCTCGGCCACGAACGGCGTGGGGCAACCCAGCTCCAGCGGCGTGCCGTAGGCCCACATGTTGTTCTCAATCACGGACACCATGGGCAGCTTGTGCACGGCGGCGAAGTTCAGGCCCTCGTGGAAGTCGCCGCGAGCCGTGGATCCTTCGCCGTTGAACGTGAGCACGATCGCGTTCGAACCCCGGAGGCGCTCCGAATAGGCGATGCCGGCGGCCACGGGGACGGTGCTGGCCAGCATCGACGTCGAGTGCACGATGCGCTTCTTTCGGGAACCGATGTGCGACCAGTTGTCCCTGGCCCGGCCGGGGGAGGCGGCCTTGCCCCAGATCTGGGCGCACACCTCCTGGATCGACATCCCAATGCGCTCAGGGTTGCGCCACCCGCGCTTCGCGTCCTTCAGGAAGAACGCGGGCATGTCCCGATGGATCGGGCTGATCCAATCCTTCGGCTCGAGCCCGAACAGCGCTCCGACGAGCACCGCCTCCTGGTTGTGGCTCGAATAAAGCGTTCCCCGCAGATGGCCGCGCTTCTTCTCCTTGATCAGGCGGACGTCGAAGTAGCGGGCGAGGAAGAGCTGGTTGAGAATCTCGCGATAGTCGTCGGGAGCCAGAAGCCGGCTCGGGGACTGGTCCGCGCCCCACGGTTCCGCCGACTCGGGCGTGGCGGACGTGGCAGACAGACTCGACATGGTTTCCATCTCCTCAGGGACCCTTCGGGCGTCCCGCATTCTACCTATCGGCGCGAGCCTGCCTTAGGTTCCATGGGGACCCAATGGGGAGGCTCCGGGGACCGGCGCTTCCGGCCCC
>DPBN01000009.1 GCA_003516955.1 Armatimonadota bacterium
TCGAGGCCCGCCAGCCGATCCAAGTCAGTAGCGCTCAAAGCGGGCGACATCCAGGACGAACACCACGGCCCCTCCCACGGGCACCTTGACGGGGCTGGGGATGAACGCTCCCGGCGGCGCGGCCTCGATGGGGGTGACGTTGACCAGCTGCTCCCTCGTCTTGCAGTTCTGCGAGATGAGCTTGAGCACCGCCGGCAGTTCGTCCTCCTCGACGCCAATGAGGAACGTCGTGTTCCCCTCGCGCAGAAAGCCGCCCGTCGAGCCGATGATCGTGAACTTGAACCCCGCCCGGACCAGCTCGTCGACGATCTTGCCCTTGTCGCGGTTGTGGACGATGCAGATGAGCAGCTTCACCACACCGCATTATAACGCGGGGAGGTCGGCCGGACCAAAGGGTGGGCGTCAGCCTGCTCGGTCCAAAGAGACGGCCCCTCCGCCCGAGGCGGTGTAGGCGGCGGCGGCCCTGCGGCCCTGCAGCCGGGATCGGAGCGAGCCCGTCACCGCGGCCTTCGATTCCTCAAGGAACGCCAGGATGCGCCCCTCGGCCTCTCGGCATCTCTCGAGCAACGGACCGTCGGCCTCCGAGAGATCCTCTGGGGAGAGGCGGTCCAGCACTCTGGCACGCTGGACCAGGATCGAGTCGGCCTCGTTCCAGCTCTCCCTCCTGAGGGAGTCCTCGAGGGCCAGGGTGAGCATCAGCAGGCGCTGGCAAGGGCTCGGCATGGCGCTCAGGCGGCCGTCTGCAGCGGCTGGGCGGGCGCGGCGGCCTTCTGCTGGCGCTCGATCTGAGCCCATCCGTCCCGAAGCTCGCTGATGACCTTGATGGACCGGTCGATCGGTTCCGGCTGGTCCTCGACGTTGGCGGCGACGAGCTCGTTCAGGACGTACCCGTAGAGGGCGAACAGGTTCTTGGCGATCTCCCCGCCGCGCTCCATGTCGAGCGTGCTCATCAGCTCGACGATGATGCGCTGCGCCTTCTGCAGGCACTGGTTCTGGCGCGGGAGGTCGCCGTGGGCCATGGCGTGCTTGCCCTGCTCCATGAACCGGAGCGCGCCGTCGTACAGCATGATGATCAGCTGGACGGGCGAGGCGCCGTTCACATTGTGCTTCTGGTACTCCTGCGTGATCCGACCGTATGCCAACTGGATCAACCCCCAGCAGGATTGTCGGCTTTCTGAGGCCGTTCTCCAGAGGGGATCGCGAACGTCGACGCTAGGGCCTCTCGGACTTCGGCAGGGAGACGGCGGCCACCAGCACGGCGACGGCCAGGGCGAGCAGCGGGACGGCCCACTGGAACGAGTCGGGGTACTCGGGCTGGGGCAGGTCGCGCGAGCCGCGCGCGGCGAGGAACTGCTGGAGCCGAAGGTGGAGGAACACGGCGAACGCCATCGTGCCGCCCACGAACCCGCAGGCGCCGGGCAACCCCGAGCGGCGCGCCGCGAAGACTCCCAGCGCACAGGCGGGCAGAAGGCCGAAGCCGAGGGCCGTCGCCAGGGTCTGCAGGCGGTAGCCTTCGTGGAACACGAGATGCGGCCAGAGAGCCAGAAAGTAGGTGAGGAGGGATGCCGCAACGAAGCCCGCGCAACCGGCGATCATGTGCGAGTCCATGTCGGGAGGCCGGCCGCCGGGGCGGTCCAGCTTCTCGTCGGTGTGGAGCGGTTCGAACGGCATTCCCTGAGCTAGCATAGCCCATCCGCCGGCCGGCGGCGTCCCGGCAGGCTTGAAAACGGAGCGAAACGGAGGTATCCTTTCTGCTTCGTGCGGCGCGCCGCGCCGCGTTTCCGAAAGTCTGGCCACGGGCGAAGTGCGCCGCCGGCGCAAACCGACCCGGGAACGGCGGGAGAACGAATGGCTAAAGAGTGTCTGATCGTCAAGCAGAAGCGCAAACCGAAGTTCAAGGTTCGCGCGTACAACCGGTGCACGATGTGCGGCCGGCCCCGCGGCTACTTCCGATTCTTCGGACTCTGCCGCATCTGTCTGCGTGAGATGGCCCACAAGGGTCTTCTCCCCGGCGTCAAGAAGTCGAGCTGGTAGCCCGACGGAGGTCCATCCATGCATAGCGATCCCATCGCGGACCTGCTGACGCGCATCCGCAACGGCGCCATGGCCGACAAGGACGCCGTCCAGGTTCCCCACAGCAAGCTGAAAGAGCAGATTTGCCGCATCCTCCAGGAGGAGGGCTACATCGCAGGCTACGAGGTCACCACGGAGAGCAGGTTCCCCACGCTGAATGTGAGGCTGCGCTACGTGGGGCGCCGCCGACCCGTGATCCGCCAGATCCGGCGCGTGAGCAAGCCGGGGCTGCGCATCTACAAGGGCGCGGACGACCTGAAGCCTCTGAAGAGCGGTCTGGCGACGCGCATCGTGTCGACCAGCCAGGGATTGATGACCGACCGCGAGGCCCGCAAGCGCCGGATCGGCGGCGAGGTCCTCTGCGAGGTCTGGTGAGGAGGAGTCCATGTCGAGAATCGGACAGAAACCGATCCAACTGCCTGCCGGCGTGAGCGTCACGGTCGGCGAGGGCAACCTCGTCACGGTGAAGGGCCCGAAGGGCGAGCTCAGCGTGCAGGTGTCGCCGAAGCTCACCGTGAGCGTGGACGGCAACGTGGTGACCGTGGCGCGCCCCGACAACGACCGCGTGAACCGGAGCCAGCACGGTCTGGCCCGCACCCTGATCGCGAACTGCGTGCAGGGCGTGTCGGCGGGGCACAGCAAGTCGCTGGACATCATCGGCGTCGGCTACCGCGCTACCGTTGAGGGCAACGCGCTGGTCCTGAACATGGGCTACTCGCACCCCGTGCGGATCGACCCGGTGCCTGGCATCTCGTTCGAGGTCCGCAGCGAGGACCGCAACCGTCTGCAGCGGGTCGTCGTGAGCGGCATCGACAAGGCGCTGGTGGGGCAGGTCGCAGCCGACATCCGCAAGGTCCGCAAGCCGGAGCCCTACAAGGGCAAGGGCATCCGCTACACCGGCGAGGTGGTGCGTCAGAAGGCCGGCAAGAGGGCGGCCAAGAAGTGAGGAGGAACTGAGCTATGGCGACGAAAACCCGCAGGGAGAGCCGCATCATGCGGCACGTTCGGATCCGGAAGCACCTTTCCGGCACGCCGGAGCGGCCGCGCTTGGCCGTGTTCCGCAGCCTCAAGCACATCTCCGCCCAGATCATCGACGACACCACGGGCCGGACGCTCTGCAGCGCCAGCAGCATGGAGAAGGAGCTCGGCGCGACGGGCAACAAGGAGGGTGCAAAGAAGGTCGGGCAGGAGCTGGGGCGCCGCGCCGCGGAGCTCGGCCTGAAGAAGGTCGTCTTCGACCGCGGCGGCTTCCGCTACCACGGCCGTGTGGCGAGCCTCGCCGAGGGAGCCCGCGAGGCGGGACTGGAGTTCTGACATGAGAATGATGAGCCGAATCAGCGGGCGTCGGCAGGCCAACCCGAACATCGAGGGGCCGCAGCTCGACGTGCGCGTGGTGCATACCAACAAGGTGTTCAAGACCCACAAGGGCGGCAAAACGGCCTCTTGGTCGATCTTGGTCGTGGTGGGCGACAACAAGGGCCGCGTGGGCATGGGCCTGGGCAAGGCCCGGGGCATCCCGGACGGCGAGACGACCATCGAGCTGGTGCTGTTCGTGGACAACAACGACCAGCCGAGGGTGGTGGATCGCTCGTCGGTGGAGGTCAACATCGCCAACGCGTCGTCCATCAAGATTCCGGAAGACGGCGTGAAGCTGCGGTACCGCTGGCGGCCCGGCATGGAGCTGGTCTACAACCTGGAGGTGCGCACGCAGCTCGCCACGCTCACCGAGGCTCAGAACAAGCTGGGCGCGCGCGGCGCGGATCTTCCGATCGAGGCGGAGCGCATCCGGCTGCTGTACGCGGTGGACAATGTCTACCCGAACGGGGACGGCCTGGTGCGCATCCAGGCGATGCCGCTCAAGGGCAAGGACTACGCGTGGCTGACGCCGGGCGACGAGACGACCCCGCGGCGGTTCATGGACTACGAGATGCACTCGGTGTACATGAGGCTCACCTCCACCGGCATGGAGGTGTTCGGCTCGGTGCCTTTCTACGTGCCGCTGGAGGGCACCGCCGGCGAGGCCCGCCGCACCGACCTGTTCGCGGTGTATCCGTTGCCGACTCTGCCGAGCAAGCCGGTGGTTCCGGGCGACATCTGGCAGGCGAGATTCCTGGACAGCGCGCTCGATCTGGACAAGCTCTACGAGCAGGAGAAGCTCACCGAGCCGCTTCTGGCGCGCGGGGAGTTCCTGGGCGTGGAGTGGGAGTCCGGGTTCCCGTGCGCGAAGATCAAGCACACGCTGGAGGCCGGCCAGAAGCGCAAGAAGGACGAGGAGAAGCAGAAGCAGCAGACCCAAGCCCAGGGCCAGTTCGGCAGCGGCTCGTCGTCGGGCATCGAGGACGAGAAGCTCTCGCTGGAGGAGACGATCTGGTTCGCGCTCGACCGCGGGATCGTGGTCAAGCTGGTTCGCGAGGAGACCATCGACCGCAAGATCACCGCTCCGGCCTACGGCGGAGCCGGCATGGGCGGCGGCATGATGGGCGGTCCCCAGATGGGTCCGATGGGGCCGATGGGCGGCCCTGGGATGGGCCCCATGGGACCCATGGGCCCCGGGGGAATGCCCCCCGGCTACTCGGGCGGACCGATGATGGGCCCTCCCGGCATGGGGAGGAACAACGTGACCGACCTGCGTCAGGTCGTGGGACCCGCCGGCAACAAGGGTGGCGGAGGCCAGGGCGGCGCCATGGGCGGGCCGATGATGGGCCCTCCGGGAGGAATGGGCGGCATGTACGGCGGCAACCGCGGCATGATCGGCGGCGGCACGGCCGCGCAGACCCGCTACTTCCGGATCAAGAGACAGCTCACCTTCACGCTCGAGCAGTAACGTCGGGCCAGGGTCTGCGGACGTGGCCTTCTGGAAGCGCAGAGCGGAACGCGGAGGCTCCTCGGAGGAATCCGAGGAGCCTCGCATGTCTCTGGGCGACCATCTGGAGGAGCTGCGCACCCGGATCATCCGCAGCCTGCTCTGGCTGACGGTCGGCTGGGTGATCGGCTGGCAGATCCAGCCGTGGCTCTACGACCAGCTGAACGCGATGATCGTTGCGAACGTCAAGGGGCCGGGCATCGACTACAAGGAGGTGTTCCGAAACGCCACCGAGCCGTTCATGCTCAAGTTCCGGTTGAGCTTTCTCATCGGTCTGATCCTGGCGTTTCCGTTCATCGTGCTCCAGCTTTGGGGCTTCGTGGAGCCGGGGCTGAGGCCGCACGAGAGCCGGCCTGTGAAGCGTCTGGCCCCGGTGAGCGTGCTGCTGTTCGCGATGGGCGTGTTCTTCTGCTGGTTCATCCTGCCCAGCGCGTTCAAGTGGTTCGTCAGCTACCTGGCGGAGTTCCCCGGCACCGCGCTCTATCAGGAGCCGGGCACGCTCGTGTTCTTCGTGCTCAAGATGCTGCTGGCGTTCGGATTCGGCTTCCAGCTGCCGCTCGTGGTGTTCCTCCTGGGCAAGGTGGGTTTGCTGGAGCCGGGCCTTCTGATCCGCTATTGGCGCCAGGCGGCGGTGGCGATCTTCACCCTCTCGGCGATCGTGACGCCCAGCAACGACGCGTTCAGCATGTTGATGATGGCGATCCCGCTCACGATCCTGTTCGCGATCAGCGTGTGGGCCGTCCGGCTGACGAGCCGGCGCAAGCCCGCCGACGGCGGGGAGGAATCCGAGGCGGAGGACGCCGCGGACCAGCCGTGAGCCTGCAGGCGTTCGTTGAAGACGTGAGGGCGAGGGGCATCCTCGGGGTCCCGGCGCAGCGCGTGGTGGAGCTGGCCTCCGAAGAGCCGGCTTTCGCCGAGCTGCGGGCGCCGCTCCGGGAGTCCACGCGGCGGGCGTTGGAGGCAGCGGGCATCCGCAGTTTCTTCCGACACCAGGCGGAGGCGATCGACGCGGCGCTGGCGGGGCGGGACGTGGTGCTCGCCACCGGGACCAACAGCGGCAAGTCGCTGGCCTATCAGGTGCCCGCGCTGGAGGCGCTGGCGGCCGAGCCGTCGGCGCGCGTGCTGATGTTGTTCCCGACCAAGGCGCTCGCCCAAGACCAGCTGGGCAAGCTCGAGGCCATGCTTCCGCCGGGCGTTCGGTGCGCCACCTACGACGGCGACACGCCCCCGGCGCAACGGTCGGCGATCCGGCGCAACGCGCACGTGATCCTGACGAACCCCGACATGCTGCACGTGGGGATCCTGCCGAACCACGACCTGTGGAGCCGGGTGCTGAAGTCGCTCCGGCTGGTGGTGCTGGACGAGATGCACGTGTACCGCGGCGTGTTCGGATCGCACGTGGCCTCGGTGCTGTGGCGCCTGCTGCGGCTGTGCGAGTGGTACGGTTCCCATCCGCAGATCGTGGCGGCCAGCGCAACGATCGCCAACCCGCTGCGGGCGTTCCGGCTACTGACCGGTCGGGACGCAGCCCTCGTGTGGGACGACGCTTCGGCCAAGGGCAGGCGGACGTTCGTGTTCTGGTCTCCGCCGATCGTGGACTCGGAGATGGAGGGCAGCCCGAACTGGGCCACGGCGTGGTTGCTGGCCTCTCTGGCGTCCGCAGGAATCCGGACTCTGGCCTTCTCGCGGGCGCGCAGCTCGGCGGAGATAGTTCTGCGGCGGGCCCGCCGGGCCGCGGAGTCCTCGGGCCTGCTCGACCCGGCGAAGCTCGAGTCGTACCGGGCGGGCTACTCTCCCACCGAGCGGCGGGAGATCGAGCGTGCGCTGTTCCGGGGCGACGTGCTGGGGCTGTCGTCGACCAACGCCCTGGAGCTGGGCGTGGACGTCGGCGGCCTGGACGCGGTGATCCTGAACGGCTATCCCGGGTCCGTGGCGAGCTTCTGGCAACAGGCCGGGCGGGCAGGCCGCGGCGCCCGGGACGGGCTGGTGCTTTTCGTGGCGCACGGAGACGCGCTGGACCAGTTCCTGTGCCGCGAGCCCGAGCGGCTCTTGGAGGCGCGGTCCGAATCGGTGGCCCTCAACCCGGAGAACCCGGTGATTCTGGGAAGGCATCTGCTGTGCGCGGCGCACGAGCGGCCGCTTGCGCCGACCGAGCTGGCGGAGCGCTCGGAGCGTTGCCTCCGCGTCGCCGAAGGCCTGGAGCAGGAGGGGTCCCTGCGGTTCTCGGCGGGGCGCTTCTTCTACCCTCTGCACGAGCCGCCGGCGCAGTCGGTCGACATCCGCGGGACGGGCGGCGACACCTTCGTGCTGCTGGTGGGCGGCCAGCCGATCGGCACCATGGAGTCTTGGCGGGCGCTGAGGCAGGCGCACCCCGGCGCGGTCTACCTGCATCGGGACGCCACGTACGAGTGCGTCGAGCTGGACCTGGCGGCACGGGTGGCGAGGCTCCAGCCCAGCGACACGAACCTGATGACGCAGTCTCTGGTCCAGACGTCGATCGAGATCCTCGCGGAGACGGACGCGGGGACCTGGGGGCCGTGGATGGTCCGCTTCGGGGCGCTGCGCGTGACGGACCAGGTCGTGGGCTACCGCTACTATCCCTTCGAGGGTCGCGGCGCTCAGGGCGAGAGGGAGCTGGACCTGCCTCCGACGAGCTACGAGACGATCGGCCTGTGGCTGGAGATGCCGCCTTTGGAGGAGCCCGAGGCCGTCGGCGCCCTGCACGGATTGGAGCACGCGCTGATGGCGGTCGGCCCGTTGCTGGCGGGGTGCGACCGCGCCGACCTGGGAAGCTCTTGGTACAGCGTCTTCCCGGACACCCTGCAGGCGGAGCTGTTCGTGTTCGACCAGATTCCGGGCGGGGTCGGGCTGACCACGGAGCTGTACAACCAGCGGGACGCGTGGGCCTCGGCGGCCACGCAGCTGCTCGCCGGCTGCTCGTGCGAGGAGGGTTGCCCCGCCTGCCTGCTGAGTCCGCGGTGTCCAGCCGGGAACGCGGCGTTGGGCAAGGCCGGCGCGCTCAGGCTGCTGCGGCGCCTGGGGGAGGCTGGAGGCGCCGGGCGGATTCGAACCGCCGAATGAGGGTTTTGCAGACCCTTCCCTTAACCACTTGGGTACGACGCCCCTCGGCAGGATTTATACCCCGAAACGGCCTCAGGGGAGAAGCTCGTCGTGGGCCAGGAAGAAGCTCTGGGCTTGCTCGCCGGGCCGGTAGAACACCACACCGGGCGGCACCCCCTGGAGCACCCACGCGGCGACGGCGCGCGCCTCGGCCTCGGGGAACGGCCGCTCGTCCGGCCTCCAGACCATCAGGTGGAGCAGGTCGTCCTCACCCTCGAAGCGATAGGCGTAGGGGCCGACGGAGCCGCAGAAGGGGTCCGGGCCACCGGGTCGGGCCATCGGCACCTTGCGGTTTGATCGAACGCTTTCGCGGATCTGGTCGAGGATGCGGTCTCGCTCCGCGGTCTCGTCGGGGGTGGGGTTGAGGATCATGGAGCACAGGGATGGCGGAGCGGGTGGGATTCGAACCCACGACCCGGCTTTCGCCGAGTACGCGATTTCCAGTCGCGCTCCTTAGACCACTCGGACACCACTCCGCGCCAAGCCCTATTATGGCCGATCCGCGGGCGGACGCTCCCTGCAGAAGGAAGGACCCGGGCTTGCGCCCGGGTCCCCCGCTCGTCTCGGCTCCCTTCCGGGTCACTTGGGCGCCGGCGGAGCCGCCGGGCCCCCGCCCTTCTGGGATTCGATGATCCCCCGCACCTTCTCGCGCATCTCGGGAGGAACCTTGTTGATGTCGAACTCGCCCTTGCCGGCCTCCAGCGAGTCGCGGATCTTCGCCTCTTCGTCCTTCGAGAGCTGCGTCTCGGAGGAGCAACCGAACACCGCGAGAGTCGCCAGGATCCCCAGTGCGGGAAGCAGGAATCGCTTCATCCTTGAACCATCCTCTCCGACCGGATCAGTTGCGCAGGGCGTCCCACATGTTGTCCGACGGGCGCGCCAGCGGGTCGGGGTTAGTGGCCACCGGCTTGAGGGCCTTGGCGTGGCCGTCCGCGAAGACCATGTTGGCGCTGTTGTTCACGACGGACATCGAGCCGTCCTGCCCGAAGGGCCAGGCGGCGGTGGTCGCCATCAGGCCGCTGGGCGTGGCGGCGCACTGGTCCTGGTAGTAGTCGTCGGTTCCGTCCGGGACCCAGAGGAACACGTTGGTCGGCCAGTAGAACGCGTAGTTGCCACCGAGCCAAGCCGGGTGCGCCGGGCACTTGCGGACGTCCGAGGAGTACTTCGGAGCGAGCATGATGGTCGCGGCGGGGTTGGTCACCGCGGTGGTCGCGGTGCCGGTGCCGGGGGTGAACCACGTCGCCCAGCTGGACCAGTCGTCGTTGCGCAGGCCGAAGATGCCTCGGGACACGTTGTCCGGGTTGACGCCTCCGCCGAACACCGCGTTGGCGCCCCAGGCGATCCACGGGCCCGTCCAGGACGAGTTGTCGCCGCCGGTGATGCCGGAGTCGAGCGGCGAGCGGAAGATGCCGAGGTTCTTCACGTAGGGGACCAGGCGCGGCACCCAGTGGATGTCGTTCGCCGGATGGGTCCAGTCGTACAGATGGGTGGTCGGGAACACGTCGTCGTAATCGCCGGCGTACATGATCGTCGCCAGACCCAGCTGCTTGACGTTGGAGAGCTCCGAAGCCTTCTTGGCGGAGACCTTGGCCTGGGCGAAGACGGGGAACAGGATCGCGGCCAAGATCGCGATGATGGCGATGACCAC
>DPBN01000286.1 GCA_003516955.1 Armatimonadota bacterium
AGGGCTGGGTGCTGTGGCTCGACGCCGACGAGTGGTTCGAGGAGGAGCAGGCGTCGAAGCTCCGCAGGCTCTGTGCGCCGAACAAGGACGTGGTGTGGCTGGTGCGGAGGGACTTGGGCCGCCAGGGAAACCTGGAGAGCGTGCACTCGCTGCCGCGACTCTGGCGAACCAGCGACGAACTACGGTTCGTCCGACGGATCCACGAGCACATTCCCTTCCCCGCCTCCGCGCGGATCCGTCACTCCAGCGTGTGGTTCTGGCACGACGGATATGGGAAGGATCTTCAGCTGAAAGCTGCACGGAACGTGAGGCCGCTGCGGCTGTCGCTCGAGGAAGACCCTGAGGACGTGTACAGCGCCTCCAAGCTCGCCTCCCACCTGCTCGACCTTGGGGAGACGGAAGAGGCGTACGCGATCCTCGACCGATTGGAGGAGCGGATCCGCTCGCACGCCGACGAACCACGGTCGCCCCATCCGGACTTCGGCTCCGTGTTCCTGGCGCTGCTCCAGGGGGCGTTCCAAGGCAGGCCGATCACGGCGCTGACGGCGCGCCTGGCCCTCCGCTGGTACGGCAACGCCCCGATGATCGCTTGGCGCGTGGCGGAGCTGTTCGCCAAGCTCGGCCGGCACGACGTGGCCTGCGAGGCCCTGCAGATTCTGGAGTCCAACGTCCGGCGCAAGAGCGTCCGGGAGGATCTGCCCTACCACCCGGACATGGTCGGAGTGCCGCTGTACCTCAACCTCGCCTTATCGGGGCACCAGGCCGGAAGGACGGACCTCGCCCGCTGGGCCTACGGCGAGGTGCTTGCACGGGACCCCGAGAACGCAGCCGCTCGCAGGAACCTGGCCGCGCTCCGCGGGTGATTCGGCCCGGCCCGAAGGTATACAGCCGGGCGGAGGTTTCCCATCCATGCCGATCGACGCCAACAACGTTCCGGAATCGTTCCGCTGGTTCGTCGAATCCCGCCTCGGGCTCTTCATCCACTGGGGCCTGTACGCCCTTCCGGCCCGCCACGAGTGGGTGAAGAACTTCGAGCGGATCCGCAACGAGGACTATCAGAAGTACTTCGACCGCTTCGACCCCGACCTGTACGACCCCAAGGCATGGGCCAAGGCCGCCAAGGCCGCCGGGATGCGCTACTTCGTCATCACGACCAAGCATCACGAGGGCTTCTGCCTGTTCGATTCGCAGCTGACCGACTACAAGGCTCCGAACACCCCCTGCGGCAGGGATCTCCTGCGCCCGATGGTCGAGGCGTTCCGCGAGGAGGGCCTCAAGGTCGGCTTCTACCACTCGCTGATCGACTGGCACCACCCCGACTACACGGTGGACCGGATGCACCCCCTCCGCGACGACGCCGAGGCCAGGGCCGCCAACGCCCAGCGCGATTTCAAGCGCTACCGCGAGTACCTCCACGGCCAAGTGCGCGAGCTGCTGACGAACTACGGGCGGGTCGACTACATCTGGTTCGACTTCAGCTACCCCGGACCCGACGGCAAGGGCAGGGACGACTGGGGATCCGAGGAGCTCCTGAAGATGTGCCGCGAGCTGCAGCCCGGCATCCTCGTCAACGACCGGCTGGACCTGGACGAGCAGGGCGGCTGGGACGTGAAGACGCCGGAACAGGTGATGGTGAGGGAGCCCCTGCGGCACAACGGCAAGCCGATCGTCTGGGAGACCTGCCAGACGTTCTCCGGCTCGTGGGGCTACCACCGCGACGAGGCGACGTGGAAGACCGTCGACCAGCTCCTCTACCTGCTGATCGACACGGTGTCCAAGGGCGGCAACCTGCTGCTGAACGTCGGCCCGACGGCCCGCGGCGAGTTCGACGACAGAGCCCTGAGCCGGCTGTCGGCCATGGGAGAGTGGATGAGGCGCCACGGCCGGGCGATCTACGGCTGCGGCCCCGCCCCGGCGGGCTTCGTGGCCCCGGACGGCTGCCGCCTCACCTACAACCCCGATCTGGACCGGCTGTACCTCCACGTCCTGCACTGGCCGATCCAGGACCTCCACTTGGACGGGTTCGCCGGCAAGGTCGCCTACGCCCAATTGCTGCACGACGCCAGCGAGGTGGCGATGGCCACGCACGGCGACACGCTGACCCTGCGCCTGCCCGTGATCAAGCCCACCGTGCCGATTCCGGTCGTGGAGCTGTATCGCTAAGCCCAGCCACACGAGGGGAGGGGGCGCCCCAGCCCCCTCCGGAAGGTCGGGCTGTTGCCCATAATGCGCTGTATGGGCTGGCGATCGGTGGTGGTGGCTGGAATGGGCCTGATGCTGGGCGGGCGCCAGGACGTTCAGCAGCCCGAGCCTCCGCCCGCCTTCACCGACGCCGAGCGGCAGGCGGTAGTGGCCTTTTGGAACGCGCCGGGGCGCATCGAGTACGACCTGCCCCCGCAGGCGGCGACCTCCGGCCCTTGGCGCGTGAACCTCACCGTCGAGGGCTCCAAGTGGCTCTGGGCCTACAACCGGATGATCGCCCCGGGCAAGCTGCCTCCGAGCCAAGACCCCAAAGCACAGAACGACCGCCAGGCCGCTTGGGAGGCTTGGATCCAGGCCAAGGTCGACTACGACCGCTACCTGGCCGCAATCGACGCGGAGCGAAACAACCTGTCCGAGACCGGCAAGACGTTCGGGCTGGTGCCCGACCCTGCGCCGGCCCAGCCCGGCCCCCAGCCCCAAGAGCTGACCGACCGGCTCGGCCCGGCCCCGCGCTTCGCCGAGGCCGTTCGCCCCGTCCAAGCGACCGTTCGGTTCGACGACGGCACCGTGCTGAAGCTGGCCAACCATACGCCGATGAGGGCGCGCTACGCCTACTACCGCTTCCCCCAGGGCGTGATGTCCGGGGGAACCAGCGTGCGGACGATGCCCGGATCGGAGCTGGACGCGCTGTTCCGGCGAGCGGGCATCCCTCCGAAGGTGCAGAGGGTGATGCAGGCCGTGTCGCTGCTGGAGGGCGGATTCGACTCGATCAACACCTACGACACCGGCTACGTTTCGGTCGGCTTCATCCAGTTCGCCTGCCTGTCGTCCGGGGCGGGATCGCTGGGTTCGATGCTGCTCCGCTACAAGACCGACAGCCCCGAGGACTTCCAGAAGGACTTCCGCGCGTTCGGCATCGACGTGCTGCCGGACGGCCGTCTGGCGGTCGTGCACCCCGCCGACGGCACCGAGAAGCGCGGCCTCGAGGCGGCCATGGCGATCATCGAGCACCCGGGCCTCATCGCGGTGTTCCAACGCGCCGGGCAGAGGAGCGACCCGTACCGGATCGCCCAGGTGCGGACGGCCATGGCGATGTTCTATCCCGAGGACGACGTGCTGAGCGTGCCGATCGGCGACCGGGTGGAGACCGTGCGGGTGGGCGACATCGTCCGCACGGAGGCCGGGCTCGCCACCCTGATGGACCGCAAGGTGAACACGGGCAAGCTGGATCCGCTGCCCCAGGTCCTCGCCCAGCTCGCCGAGGAGTACGGCCTGGAGTCCCTGCGCGAGGCGGCCGACCTCGAGCGGGAGATCGTGGCGGCGATGCGCTACCGCCGCGACTACCTGGCCAGCGCCGACCTGGGCCAGCCGGAGCCGCCGTCGCGGCACAAGAAGTCCCGTTCGGGACAGCCTCCGGCGTCCAGGCACAAGTCGCCGCGCAAGCCCGCCAAGCGCTAGGGTCCCGATTTTCCGGCAATTCTGCCTGGGGACCCTAAAGAAACGCCGCCGAACGACCGATAGTTCGATAGGTCCGTTTCGGACAGAAAAAGGCAAGACGGGGGCGACCCCGATCGCGCAAAGCCAAGGGTCTCACGCTAGACAGCCGGTTGCCTGTCTGGAAGGAGCTCGAAGCCTGGAGTGGGTGACGATGCGAATTTCAGACGAACAAGTGAAGAAGGTCCTCGCCTCGGCCAAGGAGGCCCGATCCTCCGAAAGCGCCGAGGCCTACTACCACCCTGTGATCGGTCAGATCTCCAAGCCTGTCGCGAAGGAGGAGGACGTCGAGCTCGTCCGCGAGCTCACCGAGAAAGTGAAGCAGATGCCCGACCGAGAAGACCTGATCGCCGACCTCCGCGCACGGATCGCCGCCGGCCAGTACAACCCCTCCGGCGAGGAGATCGCGGAAGCGATGATCCGCCGAGCGATCGCCGACAGAATCCGCTAGACGCGCGGCCTTCCACCCCAACAACCGTTCGACGAAGGGCGGCTCCCGAAGATCCGGAGCCGCCCGTTC
>DPBN01000105.1:0-173 GCA_003516955.1 Armatimonadota bacterium
CCCGAAAGATCCGGGAGGCGAGGCTGAAGGGCTACGAGGGCGATCCTTGCCAGAACTGCGGCCAGTTCACGCTGGTCCGCAACGGCACGTGCCTCAAGTGCGAGACCTGCGGGGAGACCAGCGGCTGCAGCTAGAGCCTTCCTGCTCCGCGTCCTGCTCGGGGCCGGCTTGCC
>DPBN01000105.1:301-4499 GCA_003516955.1 Armatimonadota bacterium
GAGCGTCGTTTCGGGTATCCCGGGATCCATGAGGCGCATCGCGGTGATCGTTCCCGGATGGCTCGCCGGCGCGGAGGGCGACTCGCTGCTCGTCCGACCCGGCGAGGCGCTCCAAGCTTGGTCCGATGCCGCGGCGGTGCGGGTCGTGCGGACCAGACCCGAGGAGCCGGTCCTCTGCCCGGACGCCGCTTACCTGGGGCTGAACCCCGAGGAGTTCCACGCCGAACCGGGGCCGCTCGCGGCCGCGTGCTTCGGGGCCCAACCGCCTTGGGGTTCGACGGTGTTCCACCTCTCCCTGCTCGGAACGGACGGGGAGGCCGTCTGGGCGCCGGAGGCGCTGACGGATGCCGACGCCTCCGAACTGGTCGCAGCCGCCCGCGTCCTCGAGACCGCCAGCGTGCGGCTGGTGGAGGGCGAGGGCGCCGACCACGCCCTGAACACGCGGTGGCCCCCTCCCGAGGCCGAGCCCCGCTGGCCCCGCGGCCTGACTGAGGCCGGGTACGGCCAGGCGGTCGACGAGCTCGACCCTTGGCTTCGCAGCTGGGTGGACGACTCAGTCAACCTGTTGAGCGAACACGACGTCAACCGACGCCGCATGGACCTGGGCCTGCGGCCAGCCAACCTGCTCTGGCCCTGGGGACCGGGCGCCGCACGCTCCCACCTTCCTTGGTCGCAAGATCCTCGAGAGCGGCCCGTGCTGGCCTCCGGCTCGATCCGCCTGCATGGCATGGCGCGCTTGGTCGCCCTGCCGCGCTGGCCGCGGGCTCTGTTCCGCGGGCGGTCGGAAGCGCCGCTGGACCGGCTCGCCGAAATGGCCTTCGGCGAGAGCCGCCTGATTGTCCACCTCGCCGAGTTCGGACGCGCCCGCGCCGTCGCCGACCCAGAGCGGCTGGCCTGGCTGCAGCGGTGGCTGGAAGAACGACTTCTGCGGCCGATCCTCGACCAGGCGCGCAAGCGCCCGACGAGGCTGCTCCTGGCCGCCCTCGGAGAGCGCGTGGGACTGGTCGGCGTGGCCGACTCCGAGCGGGCCAAGCCCAACGGCGTCCCCTTCGACGAGCGGGCCGTCGCGGATTGCGGGGCACCCACCGGCTTCCTGCACGAGGCCGTGCGGGCGCTGTTCCGGGAGGAGGACTGAGCGTCCCGCCCAGGCCGATGGCCGGGCGGTCGGGTCGGTAGAATCCCGTTGAACCATGCCCACTCTCTGCTCGGTCGACGCCATCGCCGAGAAGGTCTTCCGCGATGAGCGCATCTCTCCGGAGGAGGCTCTGGAGCTCCTCCGTCACCCGAACCTGGTCGAGCTCGCCGCCATGGCGGACCACCGCCGCCGGCGCCTCGTCCCCGGCGATACGGTCACCTACGTGATCGGCAGGATCCTGAACTACACCAACGTGTGCTGGGTCCGCTGCAGCTTCTGCGCGTTCTACCGGGAGCCGGGGCACCCCGAGGGCTACCTGCTGTCGGACGAGGAGATTCTGGCCAAGGTCCGGGACACCGTCGAGAAGGGTGGCGTGGAGATTCTCTTTCAGGGCGGGCTCAACCCCAGACTCAAGATCGATTGGTACGAGCGCACGTTCCGGATGATCCTGCGCGAGTTCCCGCAGGTTATCCTGCACGCTCTGAGTCCGACGGAGATCCTCTACATCGCGAAGATCAGCAAGCTCACCCTGGAGGAATGCATCCAGAGGCTGCACGCGGCGGGCCTGCACTCCATCCCCGGCGCCGGCGGAGAGATCCTGGTGGACCGCGTTCGGGACCAGATCGCCCCTCTCAAGGACTCGACCGACGACTGGCTGCGGTGCATGCGCGCCGCGGCCCAGCTGGGCCTCAAGAGCACGGCCTCGATGATGTACGGCCACGTCGAGACGCTCGAGGATCGCGTAGAGCACCTGGTGCGCATCCGGGACCTCCAAGACGAATGCGCCCCGTTCCGCGCGTTCATCTGCTGGAACTTCCAGCCGGAAGAGACCAAGCTGGCTGTGGAGCGCAAGGCCGACGCCGCCGACTACCTCCGGACGCTGGCCGTGAGCCGCATCTTCCTGGACAACATCCCGAATCTGCAGGTGTCGATCCTCACCCAAGGCCCCAAGATCGCCCAGACCGCCCTCCGGTACGGAGCCAACGACTTCGGTTCGGTCATGATCGAGGAGAACGTCGTGTCCGCGGCCGGCAGCAAGTTCATCCTGAGCGCCGAGGAGTTCGAAAGGCTCATCCGGGCCGCTGGGTTCGTACCGAAGCGCAGGAACACGCGTTACGAGATTCTGGAGGCCTGACCCATGCTCTCTGCGCTCGCCCTGCTCGCGCTCGCGCCTTCGCTGACCCTCTCCCGAACCTACCGGGACGGAGAGACCGACCGGTTCCAGGTGGTCATCGTGGGAGAGGCGGAGGGCACCGACCTTCGCGTGGAGGCGGTTCTGCGCCAGACTGCGAGCGTCCCCAAACAGGGCGATCCTAGGCTGGACTTCTCGGTCGAGAAGATCAAGGTGTCCGCGTACGGCGAGCAACAAAGCCTGCAGAAGGGCTCGAAGTTCTCCTACGAGATCGACCGCAGCGGCCGCATCGTCTCTGGCTGGGTGCCCGAGCAGCGGTCCGCCTCGGGCGTGTCCTTCTTGCCCTACCTCCTTTACGGAAGGTCCTTCGAGCAAGGCAAGGAGACGGTCTTCGACTACACGGACCCTCGGGTGCGAGGCTACTCTGTGAGCGGCGCCGCGAGGCTGGAACGGGCGGCCCCCACGGCCGACTTCCGGGGGTTCGCGCGCGTGCGCTCGGCGATGTCCTCGGGTAGGCCGACGGTCGTCTCCTTCCAGTGTTCGTTCGATCCGAAGTCGGGAAAGCTCCTCTCCGCGAGCGGCTCGTTCTCGCCGACTCTGCAGGCCGAGCGTCCGACCACGGGCGGCGCCCCCGTGCTGAACGGGATGCAGTTCCAGTTGAAGCGCCTCTGAGACGCCTCTCGAGCCGAACCGAGCGGCGCCGAGCCGCGTAGTAGAAGCGTCGGATGATCGTCCGCTACGACACCCCGTTCCGCTTGAACCCCGAGTACACGCCCCGGGGCGATCAGGCGCAGGCGATCGCCAAGCTCGTGGAGGGGCTGGACAGCGGCCTGCGCTTCCAAACCCTGCTCGGCGCCACGGGCACGGGCAAGACCTACACCATGGCCTCGGTCATCGCAGCAACCCAGAGGCCGGCTCTCGTCTTCGCGCACAACAAGACCCTCGCGGCGCAGCTCTGCCAGGAGTTCCGGGCCTTCTTCCCCGAGAACGCGGTGGAGTATTTCATCAGCTACTACGACTACTATCAGCCCGAGGCGTACATCCCGCAGAACGACGTCTACATCGAGAAGGACTCGAGCATCAACGAGGAGATCGAGCGCCTCAGGCACTCCGCCACCCAAGCGCTTCTGGAGCGCAGGGACGTGATCGTGGTCGCGTCGGTCTCCTGCATCTACGGTCTAGGTTCCCCCGACACCTACGCCGAGGCCGTCGTGACCTTCGAGTGCGGCCAGACGATGGACGTGAGGGAGGCCATCCAGCGCCTGGTCGCGATGCAGTTCACCCGCAACGACATGGTTCTGGACCGCGGGACGTTCCGAGTGCGCGGCGACACCCTGGAGATCCAGCCCAAGGACGAGGAGGTCGTCACCCGGGTGGAGTTCTTCGGCGACACCGTCGAGCGCATCCGGCTGATCGACCCCCTCACGCAGGACGTCGTGGACGAGCCGCAGCGCATCTCCGTGTTCCCCGCGACGCACTACGTCACGCCGTGGGAGCGACTGGACGAGGTCATCGCCCAGATCGAGGAGGAGAAGGAGGCCCAGTGCGCCAAGTTCGTCGCCGAGGGCAAGCTGCTCGAGGCGCAGCGGCTCCGCCAGCGAACGGACTTCGACATCGAGATGATGCGCGAGGTCGGCTTCTGCAGCGGCATCGAGAACTACTCCCGATACTTCGACGGCCGCAAGCCGGGCGAGCCGCCCTACACGCTGCTCGACTTCCTGCCGAGCGACGCCGTCGTGTTCATCGACGAGAGCCACCAGACGATCCCGCAGATCCGGGCGATGTACAACGGCGACCGCTCCCGCAAGGAGGTTCTGGTCGAGTACGGCTTCCGGCTTCCCTCGGCCCTCGACAACCGGCCGCTGACCTTCGACGAGTTCCTTCAGCGCGTCAAGCAGGTCGTGTTCGTATCGGCCACGCCGGGACCGTTC
>DPBN01000007.1 GCA_003516955.1 Armatimonadota bacterium
GGAGTCTGAAGCACCGCCAACACGGAACAGATCCAGAGCCCGACGGCCATCAACCATACGGGACGTTGGGAGCCCGCGAAAAGGGGCCACGAAGTGGGGAGCACGATGGGCAAGATCGTCGTCGTCGGCAGCGCCAACATCGACTACGTCTTTCGCGTGCGCCGCTGCCCCGAGGCGGGCGAAACCGTGCATGGCCTCGGATGGTCGGTGCATCCTGGCGGCAAGGGCGCCAACCAGGCCGTCGCGGCGGCCAAGCTCGGCGGCCGGGTCGTGTTCGTCGCCAAGGTGGGCCTCGACGCCCAGACGGAGGCCATGCTCGAGAGCTACGTCCAGGCGGGCATCCATGCCGACACCATCCTGAGGACGCAGGCCCAGCCCACCGGAGCCGCGGCCATCTGGGTTGACGAGGTGGGACAAAACCGGATCGTGGTCGTGGGCGGAGCAAACGGCGAGCTCACAGCCGACGAGGTTCGGCGGACGACCGACAACTTCGCCGACGCCCAGATCGCGCTGTTCCAGCACGAGACGCCCGCCGAGACGGTCGAGAGCGCGATCCTGGGTTCACCCCCCTCTGTGCGCGTGATCCTGAATCCCGCGCCGGCCCGGACGGTGCCCGACGCCGTTCTGGAGAGGCTCTGGCTCATCACGCCCAACGAATCCGAGGCCCAAGCGCTGACGGGCATTGCGCCCGACTCGGAAGCCGCCTGCTCCGAGGCCGCGGAGTGGTTCCTCCGGCGCGGGGTGAGGAACGTGGCCATCACGCTCGGCGAGAGGGGGTGCTGGATTCAGGGCCAGGGCAAACCGGGGCTTCTCCTGCCCGCTCCCAAGGTCGATCCTGTGGACACCACCGCGGCCGGAGACGCCTTCAACGGAGCCTTGGCGGTGTTCCTCGCGGAGGGCAGATCGCTGGAGGAGGCGGCGCGCTGGGCCAACCGCGCGGGCGCTCTCTCCACCACCCGACCGGGCGCCCAACCCAGCCTGCCAACCCGAGCGGAGCTGGAGGCCTACGCCCGCGAACCGGCCTAGGCGTCCGAGGACGCCGGGGGGCCGAAGGGCTTCCAACAGGCAGCCGCCCGACCGGCCGCGGCCACGAGCGGAGGGGCCTCCGACCGGCAGCGATCGTCCGCATGGGGGCACCTCGGCGCGAAGACGCAGCCCTTCTCCGGCCTGCTTCCGATCTCCCCCATGCCCCCCGGCGGCAGCTGGCCCACACGCTCCATGGACGGCACCGAGTCCAGCAGCATCCTCGTGTACGGATGCCGAGGGCTCTCGAACAGCTCAGCCGACGCCCCCTCCTCCACGATCCTTCCCAGGTAGAGGACAACGATCCGGTCGCAGAGGAAGCGAACCGTCGGGAGGTCGTGGGAGATGTACAGCACGGAGAATCCGAGCTTCCGTTGCTCGTCTCGAATCAGGTTCAAAATCTGCGACTGGATGCTCAGATCGAGCGCGGCGGTCGGCTCGTCGCAGATCAGCAGGTCCGGCCGGAGCGACAGCGCCCTGGCGATGGCCACTCTCTGCCGCTGGCCGCCGCTCAGCTCGTGCGGATAGCGGGAGCCGTGGCTCTCGTCCAGCCCGACCTCCCTGAGGAGGGCGCCAACGTCCACGTGCTTGCGGTGGATGCGGGCCGGCTCGGCGACGCTCTGGGCAACCGTCCACCGCGGGTCGAGGCTCGCCGACGGGTCCTGCCACACCATGCCGAGGCCTTCGACCCCGCGAGGCGACCGGAATTCGATCGAGCCGGCGCTGGGTTTCTCGAGCCCAAGGATCGCCCGCGCGAGAGTCGTCTTTCCGCAACCCGACTCGCCCACGACGCCGACGGTCTCACCTCGACTTACGTTCAGCGTCACCGAGTCCAAGGCCCGATAGGACCCGCTTGGAACGGGAAAATCGACGGTGAGGTCGCGGACCACCAGGAGCGGCTCGCTCACGTCTCCTTCTCCCGCCAGATGCTGTGGCTCCAGAACAGCAGGGCGTTCAGCTTGCGCACGAAGTCGCGGGAGTCGATGCGGACCAGCTTCGTGGTGCGGGCCGATCGGGTCACGCGCACGCAGTCCCCCATCAGGATGTGCATCCTGGTGCGGCCGTCGGTGGTCAGGACCGCGTCGCCCCGGGAGACGACGTTCAGCTCCACCACCGCCTCCGGCCGGAAGACCAGCGACCGGCTGCTGAGGCTGTGGGGCGCCAAAGCCGTCATCACGAAGGCGTTGACGCTCGGGTCGACGATCGGGCCGCCGGCAGAGAGGTTGTACGCGGTGGATCCGGTCGGGGTGGCCAGAAGCACGCCATCCGCCGGGTAGCTGGTCATCTTCTCCCCGTCGACGACCACCCGGAAGACCATCATGCGGTCGGTCGCGGAGCGCTGCACGACCACCTCGTTGAGGGCGTGGAAGGAGGCGATGGCCTGGCCGCCGCGGACGAGGTCGGCCTGCAGCATCATCCGCTCCTCGATCTCCAGCTCGCCCCGGGAGAACGCCTCGATCGCCTGCTCCACCTGGGTGGGATGGCACTGCGTGACGAAGCCGAACGTGCCGTAGGCCACCCCGAGAATCGGCGTGCCGTGCGCGCTGCAGATCTCGGCGGCCTTGATCAGCGTGCCGTCGCCCCCGAAGGAGACCATCAGGTCCGCCCTTCCTAGCTCGGGTACGTCGAGCCTCGGGCAAGGGATCAGGTGCGCCGAGTCCCCCTCGACCGCCAGCTCGTGCCCCTGCGAAGCGAGCCTCTGGCACAGCTCCTGCGCCGCGGCGATCGCGTCTTCCCGGCCCGGATTCGCGACGAGGTGGATTCTCACCCAGGACCTACCCCGACTCTCGCAACCTCTTGAGATTCTTCTGAATCTCCGGGTTGCTCGGATCGTTCTTCAAAGCCTGCTGCAGGGTGCGGATCGCGTCCGCCTTTCGGTTGAGGCGCTCGTAGACGATCGCAAGGTTGATGGCGGCGGGCGAGAACTTGGGATTGGCCGCCAAGGCGCTCGCGAACGCCTGCCGAGCCGGCTCCAGCTGGGAACGCCCGAGGTGGTAGAGGCCGATCCCGTTCCACGCATCCGCGGACTTCGGATTCTCCTTCAGCACCAGCTCGTACTGCGCCTTGGCGCCGTCGGCGTCCCCATCCTGCCAGAGGACGTTGGCCAGGTTCAGCCGGATGAGCCACTGCTTCGGGTTCGCCTTGAGCACCTCGCGCCACTGCGCCGCGGCCTCCTTGCGGTCCCCGAGCTTCAGGCACGCTGCCGCCAGGTTCAGCTTCGCCTGGGTGCTGGAGGGGTTGAGGCCCACAAGCTTCTGGAAGATGGTGCGAGCCTGATCGTACTGTCCGCGCCTGTAGTGCAGCAGGCCAAGGTTGTTCAGGGCGTCGAGGTCGTTCGGGTTGAGCTCCAGTGCGCGCTCGTAGGCTGCGGTGGCTCCGTCGCGATTGTTGCTCTGAGCGCGCAGCACGCCGAGGTTGAACCAGAACGCGGGGCGGTCCGCCAGCTGCTCCTGGAGCGACTCGTAGATCGCCAGCGCTTCCTTCCGTCGGTTGAGTCTGGTGTACGCGTCGGCCAGCGCGATCCGGAGGTCGCTGTTCTTCGGCTCCAGCTTCAGCGCCTGCTCGAGGAACGGCACCGCCGCCGGTGTCTGCTGAGCCCGGATCAGGGCGAAGCCCGCGTTCTTCAGGAACACGGCGGTCGTCGGCGAGAGGTTCGCGGCCTTCACGAACGCTTCGGCCGACTTGAGGTTGTCCCCCAGGGCCTCGTAGGCCACGCCGAGGTTGTTGTGCACGTACGGGTCGTTCGGCCGAATGGCCGCGGCCCTTGAGAACGCCTCCACGGCGCCCTTCGGGTCCTTCCTCTTCAGTCGGACGTTGCCGAGGTTGTACCAAGGGTCGAAGAGCGAGGGGCTCGCCGCAACGATCTTGGCGTAGACCTTCTCCGCGGCCTCCAAGTTCCCCGACTCGGTGTACGCCGCGCCGAGGTTGTTCGCGACCTCCAGGTCGTTCGGGCGCGCCTTGTTGGCCTGCTCCAAGAGGGGCACAGCATCCTTCGCGCGGTTGGAGCGGAGGTACAGAAAGCCCAGCCACGCCTGCACGTCCACGTTGTCCGGAGCACGCTCCCGGAGCTTCTCAAACGCTTGGACCGCGTCCTCCAACTTCCCGGCCTTGTAGAGAGCCGCCGCATCCACCACCCCCTTCTGGATCTCCTCCGGACCCTGCGCCCATGCCGGCACAACAGCCGCCGCAAGCGCGAGAGCCACGAACCACCGCAAGACGACCGAAGCGAATCCCTTGGCCATGATGCACGCCTCCCGACCCAACTATACCGAGCCTTTCGGGTCGTCCATCAGCAGGCTCGGCAACGAGCCGTGGTAGGCCTCGGACAGTTCGGCGACCGTGGCGCAGACGCGCTCCCGACCCTCGACGCGCACCAACACGGTCTCCGGCAGACCGAACGATCCGATCCTCCTGCACCGAAGGCCGGCAGCCTCCGTAGCGCTCTTCAGCTCGGACTCCTTGTCCGCAGATACCCCGACGAGCACCCTGCCCGGCCACTCGCCAAACAGGGCGGCGACGTCCGGAAGCCCTTCCGAGGGTACGTCCGCCTCGATCCCACGCTCGCCCGAGATGGCGACCTCGGCCAGCGCCACGGCAAGGCCACCCTCGCTGCAGTCGTGCGCGCTCAGAATCGTCCGCGAGTGCGCCAGATCGGCCAGCAGCCGGCAGAGCCGCTTTTCGGCCTCGAGGTCCGGAGCCACCGGCACCCCGTCCTCCAGGCCCATCACCGTGGCCAGGAACTCCGACGCCCCCAGACCCATCTGCGGACCGAGGTCCACCGGGTAGTCGATCAGCCAGAGCCCGCACGCAGCCTTGGGCGCCATCCGGAGCGCGGCGTCGCGGTCCTCCAGAATGCCAAGCATCCCGATGACCGGCGTCGGAAGCACCTCTCCAAGGTCGCTCTCGTTGTAGAAGCTGACGTTGCCGCTGATCACAGGCGTGTCCAGCGTATCGCAAGCCTCGGCAATCCCTCGGACGGCCTCGCTGAACTGCCAGAACACGTGCGGCCGCTGCGGGTTGCCGAAGTTGAGCCCGTCGGTGACGGCCACCGGGAGCGCTCCGGCGCACGCCACGTTGCGAGCGGCCTCGGCGACCGCCAGCTGGCCCCCCGCGCGAGGATGCAGGTACGTTTGCAGGCCGTTGCCGTCCGTCTTCAGCGCGATCGCCTTCCGCGTGCCCCTCGGGGCGATCACCGCCGCGTCGCCCCCGCCGGGCAGCACCGCTGTCTGCGTCTGAACCTGCTGATCGTACTGCTCGAAGACCCAACGCTTGCTCGCGATGTTCGGAGAAGCCAGCAGCCGGCGCAAGGCCTGGTCGGGGTCCGCGGATTCATACCCCTGCGGGCGGAAGCGGAGAGCCCGCTCGTGGTACTCGGGCACCTGCAAGGGCGCTTGGTACGTCGGGCATGCGTCGGTCAGAAGTTTGGGGTCCAATCTCGCTTCGACCTTGCCCCCGCGGAGGACCGTGACCAGCCCGTCGTCCGTGACCTCTCCGATCACGACGCCGTGCACGCCCCACTTGCGGAACACGCGGAGCACCTCCTCCTCTCTCCCCCGCTCCACGACGGCGAGCATCCGCTCCTGGCTCTCGCTGAGCATCAGCTCGTAGGCGGTCATGTCCGGTTCGCGCATCGGAACGAGGTCCAGATCGACCCTCATGCCGACCCCGCCCTTGCTGGACATCTCGACGGTGCTGCAGGTCAGACCGGCCGCACCCATGTCCTGGATCGCCACGATGGCTCCAGTGCGGAGCGCCTCCAAGGTCGCCTCGATGAGCAGCTTCTCGGCGAGAGGATCCCCGATCTGCACGTTCGGGCGCTTCGCGTCGTTGTCCTCTCCGAGCGCGTCGCTCGCGAAGGTCGCGCCGTGGATGCCGTCCTTCCCGGTCGCCGACCCGAGATACACGACCGGATTGCCGACGCCCTTGGCCGCCGCCGTGGCGATCTCCTCCTTCCGAAGGATGCCCACGCACATCGCGTTGACGAGGGGATTGCCGCTGTACCTGGGGTGGAAGGCAACCTCGCCCGCGACGGTCGGCACGCCGACGCAGTTGCCGTAGCCTGCGATCCCCGCGACCACGTGCTCGAACAGGTAGCGGTTCCGCGCCACCGTCTCCGGAGCCTCGCGGTCTCCGCCGATCGTGCCGAAGCGCAGCGAGTTGAGCGAGGCGATCGGGCGGGCTCCCATCGTCAGGATGTCGCGAATGATGCCTCCGACGCCCGTCGCCGCTCCTTGGTAGGGCTCGACCGCGGAGGGATGGTTGTGCGACTCGATCTTCATCGTGACCGCCAAGCCATCCCCGAGATCCACGATTCCGGCGTTCTCGAGCCCCTCACCCTCCAGCGCCTCACGGTATTTCTTGAACAGGGCGAGCACCGGGCGGGAGTACTTGTAGCCGCAGTGCTCGCTCCACATCACGGCGAACATCCCCAGCTCCGTATAGGTCGGCTCCCTTCCGTGAAGCTTGACGAGAAGGGCGTACTCCTCGTCCGTCAAGCCCATGGAGGTGTACACTTCCGGGGTGATGCGGGGCTCCATCGCTCGGATTATAGCCCTCGGCACCTTGGCGGCACTGGCGGTCGGATGCGGCCCGTCCTTCGACTTCCAGGGCCGCTGGGCGGGCGAACGGAAGCTCTCGGCGCCGCCCGGCGTCGATCCAAGCGTCGTACGCGCCGTCGCCAAGGTGGAGCTTGTCATCCGCGGCGGCAGGTTCGAGCTGTTGGAGGCCGGGACGACGAAGTCGGGCACGGCGCGATTTGCGGACGGCAAGGCGTTCCTTCGCGTCGACACCTACCTGGGCCGGCCCATCGAGTCCCTCGGCCGCGCGGCCGTCCAGATGAACAAGGAGATCGAGCTGATCCCCCAAGGCAAGGACCGGCTGCTGTTCCGAGACCCCGGGGGATTCGACCGGGAACCCGTGCTCCTCGTCAGGACCTCGCAACCTTAGCCGAACGGCGGCCGTAGAGACTCCGAACGCGAAACGAGGTGGTCGGAACGATGGGATGGATACTGCTGATCGTTGTCGTCCTGCTGCTCTTCTGGGTGATCGGCATGTACAACAAGCTGGTCGCCCTGCGCCAGGAGACGCGCAACGCGTGGGCGCAGATCGACGTGCAGCTGAAGCGCCGCTACGACCTGATCCCCAACCTGGTCGAG